>JAEOTL010000491.1 GCA_016839845.1 Promethearchaeota archaeon | reverse complement strand
TTTCCCCCAGTAATCTTATGCATTTCTTCACAAAAAATTTTAGAGAATTCAAAAACTCCCTCAGGAGTTTGGGGTTGATGAGTGGCTGTTAATATGAAGAAATCATTCCCACTTTCTTGTTCAGCTGATTTATAATACACTTTTGCTGAAGGGAGTTCTAGTGAACCTTTTTCTACAACTGCTTGAGGGGAAAGATCAAAATAGTGAATATTCAAGAATTCTTTTGCATCAATTGATTCTTGAACGGATGATATTGCTAATTTGGCTACTAGTGCTCTACCGGGCCATCCAATCAATACAATAGGGTTCTTGATGCTAGCAGGGTCCAGATCAAACTTTTTTTCTATTTTTATATACATTTTCTACTATTATTTTCTATTTAATTATCAATAAATGAGAGACTCTCCCCACATCGTGGACAAAACTTCTTTGGACTATCGACTAAAGCACCACAGTAGGGACAATAAAATTTGCCCTCAATTCGTATATCTCGTTCGTAAACTTTTTCGGAAGTTTCCATTTTTTCCTTAACTTGATAAGATGAGGGTTTATATTCTTCTTCTCTCACATAATAAGCTCTCTGCTGGTAGGAGGAGCCTAAATCTTTTTTTGATTTTTGCACGGCAAATAATGCTGTTAATAAACAAATGAATAAAGGGGCAAGTAAAATGTCTACTAAATTTATAAGAATATCATAAAGAATTATCATTCCGTAATTTCTTGTTGCTGGGTTAAACCATTCTGGATTAGGACTAAAAAAGATGCCGATAAATGAGGAATAAAAGATCCTAATCGTAGATATTAACATAACGTTTATAATAAAAATGCATATTATCTTCCAAAATGCGCCTTTTGCTACTCTACGGGCTTCATGGGCAGGTTTCTCAATTCCCTTAATGTTATATGTAAACACGAGAAAGATAAAGAAAGCAAAAATGAAAATCGAAGGTATCAATAGAATTGAACTAAGAGGTAAGAATATCCCCAAGATTAATATTACTAAAAAAATCTTCATGTTAAATGCGGATTTAAAAGAAGTAGAAAAGGTAATTTCTGTATAAATATATCTATTGTATACATAATTACTCACTGAACACATAGCGATTGTAATAACAATTGCACCAATTAAATTCTGAACAAACAACAGTGCAATTGATAAGAATAGGAACTGCGCTATAGTGTTTAAGTCACTAGGCGTAATAACAGCTTGTTCCATTAAATCCATTATATTGATTTCAATAGAACTCACATACAAATTAAGATCTGTCAGTAAAAATGAATTTAATATATATATTATAATTTGAAAAACGGCAAGGGGTAATATCAATGTGCCATAATTTCGAGCAAACAGTTGAAAACCATCACGAATAATTTCGGAAAATCGTTTATTTGCGAGATTCAATAACCTTTGTGAATTTTTTTCCATATTCAGTATAACAAAATATTTTATTTATAATTTTTTAAGTAAAAATAATATAATACAATTTATTCATTAATGTAGAAGTTAGTCTTTCAATAAAGGGTAACTAATATCAATCTCTTCAATGTTATGATCTATGGACATAAAAAAAGAATCTTCTAGGCAAATTCCCGGAATCATTTCATATTTGGAATCATTTTCATCAAGAAAATTAGCTTATTCTACCTTTATTGGCACACCTCTCATTCTAGGGTTTATTTCATTGACCCTACATACAATATTAATCGACCGTCTTGATATTTTACATTATTTCCGTTTTATCGGTTTATTTTTATTAATATCAAGTTTAGGTGCATTTTGTTCACTAATTTTTTACTCAAAAAAAGCCCCTATTTTACGAGCACCCCCCAATGGATGGTCAGTTCAAATGAATATATATTTTAGTGCTGTAATTGCGGTCACTTTCCTTTTTGGACAAATTCTTGCAATCGTACTCCAATCTATAAGGTACCAAGAGATTTTCTTAATAATGGGAACGATTATTTCATATATCGTAGCTTTTGTTATATATTTTTCATTTACAACAGTTGGTCGCCGAGGATATGTATTATTATCACTTGTTCAGCCTGTAGGAACTATAATTCTCTATAGTTTATTCACAGGTCAATTTGATAGTGATTTTTTTCTCCGGGCAATAATCTTTTTCGTTTCATGTGCGCTAATATTTGCAATTCCCTATAGAAGAGGATTATTTCATGTCAGTAAGGTGTATAAAGAAGCAACAGGGATGAGTGGGTATTCATTTATTAGAGCTTTTATACTCTCCATGTTGACTGATGGAAATGACGATCTTATTGAAAGTTACTTCGATAGAGTTGGAGTAAAATCAACAGTAAACCTTCAATATTTATTTATACGAAAGGTTTCGACGAAAGAAATTAAGGGCCAATTTATTATACCAGATATTCATTTTGGTCCTTTCAAAACATGTGGGTCATCTGATTTACCTGAACATATATATAAGGAGTTTTCTAATATCCCTGGAACGACTGTATATCACACTACAAATGATCATGCTCTTAATTTAACGACTCAAGGATATGTTGAAGTGATTTTGGAGAGAATAAAAAAAGACTTTCAGACAGTACAAAATGATAACGAATTGGAATGGGTCAAAGAAATTAAAGATTTCACAAGAAAAATCTCAAACTCCGCTAAACTTATTGGAACTGAAATAGGGAAAGTTCCGTTGTTGTTGATCACCAGACATCCTCTCCCTTCAGACGATATTGAAAAAGAAGTAGGGGATCAGATTAGAGATGTTGCATTATCAAACGGATATCAGGGACCTATTATTATAGATTCCCATAATGCAATAATCGGGGATGAAATTTTAATCAAAAAAGGAACCTTGGAAGCAGAAGACTTAATTAATGTGACAAAGAATTATTTAAGCAGTAAGAAAGTTCATGATTCCCCTAAAGTTCAAATGTTATATGGAGTTGCTAAGGGAACCTTCCAAAGACATTCGGAAAAAGAAGGTATAGGACTTGGGGGTGTTGTACTCCATCTTTTTAAGAATTCTGTTACTGAACAGATGACTGCTTTAATTCATTTTGATGCAAATAACGCATATGTAGAAATAAGGTCTAACATTCTCAATTTATTGCAGAATAGAGGTATTGAGAGAGGAGAAATCACAACTTCTGATTCCCATATTGTTGCAAGACAATTTTCTGCCAGAGGATATTCCCCTATAGGGGATAAAATTCAACTTGATGAAATATTGGATAAAGTAGATTGGTTAATAAGAGAAGCAGAAGGGGATTTAGAGCCAGTTGAATTTTATTACAAGGATTCTCGAGAAGACAATGTTAAAATCTGGGGAAATCATAGGTATTTTGGTGTAATTTTAGACACACTTAAAGAATGCATCAGGGTTTCTCAAAGTCTACTAACTCTCAGTCTTATAATACCTACATTTTTCTCACTAATTTTGTTGTTATTCCTCTATAATATCTAGAAAATTTTGGGCGTAAGAAAAATTCAAAATTTAAATAGATAGCATGGTTAATTCTTATTTATATAATTTAAAAAAATGATGAGCACATGGCATTAAGCCCACTAGATACCTTAAATGGAGTTTTCTCAATTATTTTTGTTGCGGTTTCTTTGCTAGTAGGTATAATAATACTCACTAGGTTTTTTAAATACAAAGAAAAAATCTATTTGTTGGTTGGAATTACGTGGGTACTGATTGCATCTCCATGGTGGCCATCGAGTATATCTTTTCTGGTCGCTTTATCTAACGGTATAGGAATCACTCCACAGGCCTATTTTCTGATTGGGAATCTGTTTGCACCGTTTACAATAATTGTATGGTTATTAGCTTTCACAGAATTCCTGTATACTAATAAAAGAAAGCTAATTCTATTGGTATTTAGCATTTTCGGGCTAATTTTTGAAATTTTATTTCTCACTTTCCTTTTTCTAGATACTAATTTTATAGGAGTATTGAATCCACCTGTGGATGTTAACTATAAATCTTTTATCATGATATTTTTAATAGCATTTCTCTTGATTATTGTAGTCACCGGATTTCTTTTCGCCAACCTATCTCTAAA
>JAEOTL010000490.1 GCA_016839845.1 Promethearchaeota archaeon | reverse complement strand
CAAATTCATGTGGAGGAATAAATTACGGCTAAAAACAAACATTCCATTACAAAGTAGAAAAAATAAAATTTTTTCTATTACATAAATATTGAACTATCCTAATAAATCTTTGGAATTATCGTCAATTTTATGAACGCTCTATTCCAGAATTCTGTAAAGCTTATTGCTATAGCATTCTAATGAGGCTTAAAACTTACTTATTATGAATATCATCTTTATTTTAGAAATAAAAGCTAATTAAGTTCATAATTTTAATGAATAGAAAAAATTTTTCTTAAAAAATATAAGTACAAAATCACTTTGTCTCAACAATTTCACCCGATTTTTTTCTAAAATTTTTTTTGTTCAAGTTTTGCTAAGATGCTATCAAAATTTTTATTAAGATCTTAATAAGGATAAAGACTTTTTAAATCGTCGTAGAAGCTTAGAACCTCAAGGATAATTGCAAACCAAATAGAAACCGAAATAATCTTCAATCAAAAATGGCTCTCAGAGATAATGTTTAATGATCACTTGAAAAAATCGTATAATTTCAGTTACGAATCGTCATAATTATTAACAGTTTAATAATAGTTAAAATCGCATTGCAAATTTAATAATTGTAAATACCATTATGCTTAAGATCACTAAATATTAAAGGAAATCTTAATTTTCAACAAATATTAAACATTCTTGTTTTATCCCCTTTTTTAATTGATGTAGGATGTTTTTATCAAATTGAGCTGAGCAGAGTAATGAGTGAGAATCTCCCTTATTTGGGTATGAATAATCAAGAAATTGACGAGTATGTCAAGAAATCTTTGGATGAAATGACTTTGGATGAAAAAGTATATGTTATGTCAGGTCACCATTTTTTTAGGAATATGATAAAAGATAAAGGTTTTGGAGCGAGGCCGTATTCTGGAGGTGGCGTTGAACGCTTAGGTATTCCTGAACTGCTATTTACAGATGGTCCTCGCGGTGTAATAATACCCGGATCTACCTGTTTTCCAGTATCAATGGCAAGAGGTGCATCATGGAATATAAAACTAGAAGAACAGGTCGGAGATGTCATAGGCAAAGAAGTCCGAATTCATGGTGGCAATCTTTTTGGGGGTGTTTGCATTAATTTGTTGCGTCATCCTGCATGGGGGAGAGCTCAAGAAACATACGGAGAAGATCAATTCCATATCGGGCGTTTTGGGGCTGCTCTAGTAAGGAGTGTTCAGAAACATAATGTCATGGCAACTATTAAACATTTTGCCGCAAATAGTATAGAAAAATCTAGATTTAAGGTAAACGTTTTAATGGATGAAAGGACGTTAAGAGAGGTGTATCTCCCACATTTTAAATACTGCATAGAAGAAGGATGTGCTACTGTAATGTCTGCATACAACAAGATTCGCGGAGAATTTTGTAGTCACAATAAGTATTTATTAAAAGATATTCTTAAAAGAGAATGGAATTTCGAAGGATTTGTGCATTCAGATTGGATGTATGGGATTCATGATACAATTGGGGGCATAACAGGCGGTTTAGATGTTGAAATGCCCCGTTCTAAATATTATGGTAAGAATCTGAAAAGGGCAGTTAATAATGGGCAGGTTTCATTAGATTTAATTAATGATTCTGTTAAAAGAGTAATCAAAACAGTATTAAAGTTTACAATGAAGAAAGATATGCAATCATATGGAGCTGAATTATTAGGTTGTGAAGAACACATCCAATTAGCGCGAAAAGTTGCTGAACAGAGTATGGTTTTACTCAAAAATGAAAATAAAACATTGCCATTAAATATCGAAGAGATAAAAACACTAGCTGTAATCGGTAAGTTAGCAAATATGAAGAACACGGGAGATCATGGCAGTAGCAATGTTCGACAATCTAAGATTATAACTCCCCTTCAGGGTTTTATAAATCAATATGGGAAAAGAATTGACATTCGATATAGTAATGGAGGGGATTTAGAACTTGTTAAAAATCTGGCTCAGCAGGTTGATGCGGTGGTTATTATTGCTGGTTTTACATATAAAGATGAAGGAGAATACATTCCTCAAAAACTTAAAACCGTTTCTGACCGAACGGAACTTAGTCTAAAAAAGGATGAAATTAAATTAATTAATAGTGTCGCAGAAGCAAATTCAAATTGTATTGTCGCCTTAGTCGGGGGAAGCGCTATAATTATGGAAGAGTGGAAAGAAAGTGTTCCAGCTATCATAATGGCATGGTATTCAGGTATGGAAGGGGGAAATGCTTTAGCAAATATTATTTTTGGCAGTGTTAATCCAAGTGGAAAATTACCCTTTTCAATTCCTAAAGATCCTGCTCATTTACCGTACTTTAACAGAGACGCTGAAGAAATAGAATATGGATACTTCCATGGGTATAGCTTATTAGAAAAAGAGAAGAATAAGCCGGCATTCCCCTTTGGGTTTGGTTTGAGTTATACCGAATATCAATATAAGAATATCAAAGTAACTAAGGCAAATGATACAGTCATTGCAAATGTTGAGGTTACAAATTTAGGGTCTATCCCCGGAGAGGAAGTTGTTCAGCTATATATTGGCTTCAAGAATTCGAGGATTATGAGACCTGAAAAACTATTAAAAGGCTTCAAGAAAGAAAAAATCATGCCCCAGGAAACTAAGATAGTTGAGATTAGCGTGAACAAACAAGATTTTGCATACTATAATCCAGATAATAAACAATGGGAGATTGAGGATATTACGTATGAAATTTTAATTGGTCCATCATCTAATAATGCAAGCTTATTACAAGCCGATATCTCTTTTTAGGCATCCTTGTGTAAGTTACCAAACTTCTTTAACCATTTTATTCACACAATTATAAATTCATAAATAATTATGTATTTCTTAATCAAATTTAAAATGAAATAGCCGTCACTTTAAGAGATGTAGCAAAATGACAAGCGAAAAACGATATGTGCCATTTGTTGGTCTTTTAGAAGATTATGTTGGGAGATCTCCATGGGATTTTTACAGCTGGGGTCATATTGCTTTTGGTGTTGGAGCATTCTCAATATTTTCTTTAATAATAACATTATGGGAACATTATATTGGACCCGCAACGATGCCCTGGTTCTGGATACTAATTTTTGTTATTATAGTTGCTGTTGGATGGGAAATTATTGAAAACACGTTAATATGGAAATTAGGAGCTAAATATGAAAATCGACGTGACTCTTTTGTAAATGCCTTCTTTGATATTTTATTTGGAATACTTGGGGGATTAACAACTTGGTTCCTTAAATGGATTATAATGGACGTTATGGGAGTATTAGGAAGATGGTTCTATGTATCAGCAATAATACTTTTTGTTCTTATTTTGATAGCCTACTTTATCGGATTTTATATAACAAATCAAAAAACAAAACAGTCTAGGAAAGATCTGGGCAAAGTTATAAGCTAAATAGAAAATCTATTCTACTTCTTTTCCTTTTTTTTATTCGAGCTTGAGAAGTTTGAATCCTTTTAAATAATTCATTTATTATAGCCCAAACTATCATAAAGATCATGGGAGATTATTCCCATTATACATGATCATGTATAAGTTAATTAAAAACTAGTAATTAAGTATAGGTATATAATTATTTTATTCCACCATATACTCATAGAAGGGCACTATGGAACTTAAGAATTTTAACTTACTGATCGTAGGTGTAGGTGGTCAGGGAGTTATAAGTGCAATACAAATTCTATCTTGGGCAGCATTATTAGATAGATATAAAGTTCGTACTGCAGAAACACATGGGATGGCTCAGAGAGGAGGATCAGTATCTTCATTTCTTAGATTTGGCAAGGAAGTTGAAGGTCCTTTAATTCCTAGAGGAAATTGTCAAATTGTCTTGGCTTTTGAGGCAAGTGAAGCAGTTCGCAACTTTAATTATGCGAATTCGGATACAATTTTTTTCATAAATAATAAAATCATAATCCCTCCCACGATTCATTTGATGCAACTTGAATATCCAAATGAAAAGAAGATCCGAAGTTTTCTGAAAAATGTAACCCCAAATGTGTTTTTAATTAATGGTCATGAAGAAGCATTGAAAGCAGGAGATCTCCGTTCTTTAAATGTATACATGTTGGGTGTTCTTTCAGGATCCGAAAAACTTCCTATAACACGAGAATCGTTGAAACGATCTGTGATGGAATTTGTCCCTAAGAAAGCACAAAGTATTAACAAAATAGCCTTCTGTAATGGAATAAAAAAAGGGAAATTATTAAGGAGAGAAATAAGATGATTATTCCATTTTATGCTGATAAATCACCTGGTTCCAAAGCGATTTTACTTGGGAACGAAGCAATTGCAAGAGGAATTTTAGAAGCTGGAGTTATAATTGGAGCGGGATATCCTGGTACACCCTCATCAGAAATTCTGACTGTCTTAGCTGAAATGCAACCATATCACCCCCATCTGAAATTGGAATGGAGTATCAATGAAAAAGTAGCATTTGAAGTGGCTTTTGGGGGTTCAATGTCAAATGTACGATCAGTTGCAAGTATGAAGCATGTTGGGGTAAATGTGGCTTCTGATGCCTTTATGACCGCTGCTTATGCAGGTGCGCGAGGAGGAATGGTTCTAATTTCTGCAGATGATCCTAATTGTTATAGTTCTCAAAATGAGCAAGATAACCGTTATTTTGGATTACATGCCTTGGTCCCAATATTCGAGCCATCAACTCCTCAAGAAGCTAAGGATCTGATTAAATATGCGTTTATGTTCTCTGAAGAATTTCAGAGTATTGTGCTCTTCAGAACAACAACACGTCTAAATCACGGAAGAGGCGATGTTTTACTTGGGGAAATTAGATCTGTTGATGGGGAATATGGATTTGATTGGGATCGATCTCGGTGGGTCTGTCTACCTTCACATTCTAGAGTACTCCGGGTACGATTATTAGAAAGATTAAAGGAAATCGAAGAATTTGCCGATGATTTTCCCTTTAATTCTCTTAAACTTTCAGATAATAAAATCAATGGGAAGAAATATGGTTTTATTGCTGCGGGGATCCCGTATTCCTTGTTGGTTGACGCTTTAAATTATTTTAATATCAAAGATAAAGTATCAATCCTTAAACTAGGGATGGTATATCCTCCCCCTAAAAAACTTATAAGGAAAATGCTAACTTCTGTTGATGAACTTCTGGTGGTTGAAGAATTAGAGCCTTTCATAGAGAATATTATAAAACAAATCACCTATGAAGAAGGATTATCCAAGGAAGTAGAGATTCATGGGAAAGACTTCTTTCCTCAGAATGGGGAATTTCCAGCAGAGCTCTATTTAGAAATTGTGGCTGCTTGGATGGATCTGGAGTATGAAAGCGTTCCTGTTCCTAAGGATTTATTAATAATTCCCCCAAGATTGCCTATTCTATGTCCTGGTT
>JAEOTL010000151.1 GCA_016839845.1 Promethearchaeota archaeon | reverse complement strand
GTTTCTTATAAACTAACAGTAATATTAATGATGAAACTATAGAAACCGAAAGAACAGTGAAGATACTTGAGTTAAAACCACTCTTTATTTCAGAGTTAGAAATTTCTAGGTTTAAAGAAATAGAAAGATAATCAAAAGACTCAGTACTATTTAGTGTTATATCAATTTTCAATTCCGAGCTTTTTGTGTTAGAAAAAATATCTTCACTAACGCTTATTTTAATCTTTCCGGTCATATCTGTCCTGAAGATTTCGCTGTGAATTACCGTTTCATTCTCTCTAATTAAGAATTCGACACTCTGGTTGTAAAGAGGTGTAAGAGAATTATTGAAAAAATAATAATAAAATAAATCAAGTTCTAAATCCTCATTTGTATTTATAGATCCGTCAAAATCGCCAATATCAATAAACACAGGGCTTTTTTCAACGAATATTTGATTGAAAACGATTGAATTATTATAAATAGAATTGTTTGATAATGATAATAATAATAGATTTAATCCTATCTTTAGATGAGATGGAAGTAAATAAATTTCTATTGTTCCTGAGTGATCCGTAGTAAAGTTGCTATGATATACTAATGAGTTATTAGAGAATACTTTAAAATTGATGAGTTGGTTATGCGGTAATGAATTATTCTGCTCATCGTAAAATCTTGCTTTAAATGCAAAAAGCTCGCCGTATTTAATGAAGTCTTTAAATCCAATCAATTGACAAACTGATATCCTTTTAACTATATTAACCCGTATGATTTCCAAGAAAAACGTATTTTCAACACCCTCATGCGGTTTGACATAACAAAATAATTTTGTATTAAGGATATCTGAATAATTTGATAAAACAAAATCTAGGTGAGTAATATTTATGATCCAACTTTCTGTATAGATTCTACTCTCATCATATTTTGAAGAATTCCAGATAATCTCATTAAGGGAATTAAAAATTTGGAGTTGTACATATGCACTTTCACTGATGTTATTATAGTCTAGATACCAAGAAGCGTTAATTATGATATTTTCATCTGGATAATATGAATCTTTATCAGTTTCTAGATAATTCGGATAACATTCAAAACTTTGAACATCATTAGTTAAACTGAGAATTTGGATGAAACCAACCAGTAGTATTATGGAAAATAATTTCTTTCTCACAATCAAAATCTCTGAGTTAAAGTATAAAAACCAAAATAAAAGCAAAAAAATTTATTATATTATTCATTTACTCCCAAAAATATAGATACCTAGATTTGGTCATTACAATGGGAAAAGTAAGAACAATTTTAATAAAAAATGTTTCTAAAGAGCTAATCAATAAATATCCAGAAGTATTTACCACCGATTTTGAGCAAAATAAACGACTCTTAGATAAGTATCTAGAAGTGGATTCAAAACATTTAAGAAATCGCATCTCTGGATATATTGTAAGTTTACTTAAAATGAAAAACCAAGATTAGTTTTTCTCATTTTTGATATAACAATTTAAAATAAACCAAGATAAATATTTTTGGGGGATTATCATTAAGAATGAAGTTGAAAAAATGGCGGAATTATTAAGATCTGGCCATACAATGTTAAATATTGCTTGTCCTGTCTGTAACAATCCGGTTTTTCGAAATCCAGCAGGTGACAAATTTTGCCCAACTTGTAATAGAGAAGTTAGAGTGGTTAATGAAGAATCTGAAAAAAAAAGAAATATCTCTGCAAATCAGATTAACAAAGAAATTCTAGAAAATGATATTTTCACCTCGTTAAGGGGAGATATTAGAAAGAAAATAGAGTGGATCACTAATAAACTGTCATCAGAAACGGATCTCGAATTATTAGAAAGATATGGGCGTTTACTTTTAATTCTACTTGATGTATTTGTTAAATTATCCTCCGTTGACTGAAGAGATAACTTGACACATCCATAGAATTAATTAAAGGAAAAAAATAAAGATCTTGAATTAGATACCTTATTTTTTTTATCATAGTTAAATAAAATGCTTCTGCCGGGATTTGAACCCGGGTCCCAAGGGTGAGAGCCTTAGATGCATGATCTTAAACCCGACGGTAAATCTTTAGGATTTAAATTGACCGGTCTACACTACAGAAGCATACTTTGAATTATAGTATCTAAGTGTATAATTAGAATAATGCCAAATTGCTTAAAAAATTTAAGATGTAATCATCTATCAAACAAATGGACCAATATAACCAATCTAAAATATGTCTTATACTGTGAGTCGGAAATTTTCTGGATTCTGAAAATATTATTATTTTTTTATAAAAAGAGGTTTTAAGAGATTTACATAATGATCTCTAATAGAATACTCTGCAATATCCGTAGCTTCAGCAATTATTCTTTGAGTTAAAACAGCTTTTTGCCCATTTTCGTTTGCTAATAATTTATCAGCCAAATATATAATAGCACCAGTTAAAATAAAGGGATTTCTTCCCCCACGTCGCCATAAGGGTAAATCAATCAAAATTTGTCTGCATTTTTTAATTAAATTGATTTGAAATTCATGTTTTGACCAAGTTAATTCCTTTTTTATTAATCTTTCTTTTAGATCTCCATGTTCAACAACTTGGTTTATCAGTCTTATGAGATAGTCTTCACTTTTATGAGGTACTGATTCATTGCTTAAATGACGTTTATATTTTACTCCGTCTCGTAGAATCAATCTAGGATTAACACGATGCCCAAAGCTTTGAAAAGTGTTAGCAATCTCATTAGTAGTAATGGGTGCATTATGATATTCTTTTCTGACAGCATAAAAAATGCAAAAAGCTATTAATGAGATGTTGTTAATAACTTTCCCTTCCATTTTAATTATTTTTTTATAAAAATAAGCGGCATTATTGCGAATATTTTTGTTTAAATTTAGAGAAAGCGATACTTTATTAAGAATATTAAAGATTCGGTACTCAGTTTCGTGGTTTTTGATCCTTAAAAATTGGTCATATTTTTTTTTAAGTCTTCTATACAACTTTTGCTCACCAGGCGGTAAGAGTCTTCCTGATTTATCTTTCAGAAATCTTGAGTTTTCATAATCAATAAATGAACCTAGACCTCCTATGAAATCTGGTCTTTCACCTAGAGCGACATATTGTTTGCTCATGGAAGACCCAAAATTTTCATTATTAAAGATAAAAGAAGTAGACTTAAACAAGCCATTAATTACCAATCCGCAATCATTACAAATTTTTTCAAAACTATTGAGTACAATACTTCCACTACACTCCGGACACTTTTCTTCTTTCAGTTCTAGATCTTGATTTTTATTAAAAATAATCACCATATTGAATAAAATTATGAAGTAAATTGCAACTCTCATTTATTTTGACAATGTGGAACATATAGTACGTAAAATGAATACCTATTACTGAGTAGTGGAATCTTTACCTCTAGAGAAAGGGGGAGGGATGATTAGATACAAAAAACTAGGAATTTAAAAAATCAAATATAGAATTATATTTACATCCTATATTAGAGAAAAAAATGGTATTAAATGAAAATGAATCAAAGTTATGACCAAAGAGCTCTTATTACAGACATACCACGTAATAATTATGAATTATTAAGAGAAATAATGAATAAATTAAACCAAATTCTCAACTCTAAAAGAGAGATAATGTATTCTGATATAATAAATTTGATAATTCGAGAGGGTAATCTTGGAAAAAGTTATAATGAGCTAATTAGATGGTGCAATTATAAAATCAGGTTAGGAGAAACATATGTAGAAACTAAATTTTCTTCCTTATAACCGATATATCCTAATAAAAATGCTGTTAGTGAAAAAGTAAAAATAATAAATAGGAATTATAAATACTTAATTATAATAGTACTAATTTATTTATTTTAATAAAAATTAAAAGAATTTCTTGTATACTACTAATCTTAATTTAAAAAATTCATATAAATGATTCATTTTCATTATTATTAATTATATAGAGTAGATTTTTCTATGGTTCGATATACAGCAGATCATAAAGTATATATTAAACTCCTCTACTGGGGGATGGCAGGATCTGGAAAAACGACAGTTGTAGACACATTATACAGATATGCAAAAGAGAATGAAAAAGATATCGCTCCTACTGGGAACTTAACTAAAATTTCAATGGCAAGTGGTTCTACCCTTTATTTTGACAGAGGTATTTTTGTTTCTACAAAACAACAAAGTAGGGGAAAAGTTTTTTACCATGTTTATACAGTAGCAGGTCAAAGAAGGTTTTCACCTTTAAGAAAAAAAATCTTTAAAGGAACGGATGGTGTAATATTTACTGTTGATTCACAAACCAACTGTTTTGAAGATAATATTGAATCATTAAAAGAACTTAAGAACATTACTCGAGGACGATTGATTAAAGAAATTCCCCTAATTATAATGTTAAATAAGCAAGATCTTTCCGAAGTTATTGGAGAGGAAGATTTTAAACAAGTTTTAAAAGACGAAAAGTTATGGTATGAACCTGATGATAAATTATACCTCTGGAACCCCATCATCTATAATACTTGTGCATTATATGAAAAAAGAAAAAACGTTTATCGTAGTTTTTCTGAATGTGCTCGGAGAACAGGCTTATACCAGATATACGGTGATGGAGAAGCACCAATTGGTGATGATTTTAAGGAATTCCGTGATTTTTGAAGTTTGTAACAAAATAATCTGTGATTTTGAAATCACCAGTTAAATTTTCTTATATTTTGTAAAATTAAAAGGAGTACCCTAAGGTTGTAAAATTTCAATGAAAATAACTAGACAAGTATGATCTACTAGATGTAGGAATGATAACTTATGGTTACTTTGAGGATTATAAAAACCTTACTCCTTTCGAATAAGGAAAACTTGAGATAAATAAAATATAAAAACTTTTTTTCATTTTATTGATTAATTTTAAAACTTTTTGATGTGAGAAACAAACGGGGTTATATAACAGAATTAAGGATAACTTACCAAAACAATTTTCAATTTTTCAGCTAATAAGTATACTTGGAACAGATGATTCTGAAGTAAGGAAAGTAAGAAATCTATTAAAACAATTTGTTCTACAAGGATATATTAAAAGAATTTCAAAGAATATGTATGTAAAAATTGAAAAAAAATGAAAAAAACTTAATTAGTTGGATTAAAATTAATTACTAGTTGTGGGAAAATGAATTTCACTAGTTGACTAAAGGAATCCAATACTCCCTTCCCACTAATAGCAGAAGTTTTCGTTAATGAAATATTTTTGAATCTAGTGTGTTCTATGGAATTTATTAGTTCAAACTCCTGTATTTTTTTTATTTCTGATAAGTCGTATTTATTTAGTGAAATGATTATTGGAATATTATAAAATTCAACCCCAAACAATGCTTTTAATTCATTCCATGAACGTAAATTGTGTTCTAAATACTCCTTTTGTGAGTCAACCACAAATATAACCCCATCAACTCCGTTTAACGTAGCTGGACGTGTACTCGCATAAAAATCTTGTCCTGTAGCAGAATAAATCAAGAATTTTAAGTCCCAATTAGTCCCCCTAAATTGTAGAACCCCAAAATCAAATAATAAAGTTCGGCCTACAGTACTATCGATTGAGTTCAAGGTATGTCCTTTTTTAAAACAGGAAAAGAGATATTTTACCGACGTTGTTTTTCCTGACATTGCAGGACCATAATATACAATTTTAACCTGAAGTAATTTATTTTCAAAATCAAAAATCATTTTTAATTCTAACCCCAAAGTGAAACGATCTTATCTCCAATAAACGATTTCTTTCCATCTTCAAATAAATCTGAATAATTCTCATCCCATTCCTTCCAAATAAATGAAATTATCCTATCAATTGAAGCGTCTTCATAATCAATAGTTTCTAAAAGGGTTTTACTCCCTATTCTTGTTCGTATCTCAACACTGTTCAGTAGATTTAATCGAGATAGGATAAAAAAGGCTCGCTTTGATCCTGAATAAAAATTCTGAATCTCTCTTCTAAATATATTTTTCTTCACTTCACCTTTCTCCACCTCAAAATCGAGTAATGATTTTACTAACTCATTATCGAGATCATCAGAGGAAATTTTATCAATTAAGACTCTTTTCATCTTTATTATTGATTTTTCTGTATCTTGAGATATTTTTTTTAATATACCTTCTTCGAGAGACAAGTCTATTGATTTTAAAGCTGATTGATCCAAATCTATAGAAAAACTATTTGAAAAGAAAGTTATGTAAAGATAGATCTGTGCCTTTTTGCTAATAAAATCCTTTAGTTTCTTAATATCCTCTTTCTTTTTGGGCATAACTAATCCGATAAGCCAAGAATCAATATTTTCAAAAGTATTTAAAGCCTTAATTGCTACATTGCATGGGCATCTAACGTGAGCTCTTTGATAATTATAATCAATGCTCTCATTTGAAATTAAATCTTCATATTCCTCCAAAGAAATAAAATCTGTATAAAATACATACTCCTTTCTAAAATGTACAAGTCCCGATAATTCAATTAGAAGATTATCAATATTGTCGACATCATCACCCATTATAATTATAGGGATTCGATCTAACAAACAATATAGAATTAACGCAATATAATTTCGCTTGTATTTATCTAGGATATTAAAGAAATTCATTGTGTCACCTGCGTTACTTAATTACAAGTTCTCCCAACATTCTTTTGATATCAAATGACCGGACTTCTTGAATTTCTGATGCTTCCTTAAGCAGATGATTTATTTTCTTTTTAAATTGTGGAAGAATTAGTCTAATTAATCCCAACTTCTGTCTTACTTTGCCAATCACAGTACTGAAAATTGCTTTTCCTAACCCATCGATAAATTGAAATGAATCCTTACAGTCGAGTAAGATACTTTCCGCATTCATTTTTTTTAATAACCAAGCACACCTATTTGCAGTTTGAAATAAGGAATAACTCATCGCTGAGATTTTATCTAGTTTTTCTGAAGGTAATTCCGCCCGTTTGAGAAGTTTAGAAGCAATAAATCCCCCTTCAATCGTCACAAACGCGTAGTTCAAATCAGGGATAGCAGCAGACATGGTTTTTAGCGATTTTCTTAGTTCTAGCGATATAATTTCAGAAAAACTTAACGAAAAAGGAGCTAATTTAAAATTTACTTCTGCGTTTTCTTTTACATTGAATCCTTCAATAATGTTCTGAATTTTTTCCCTATTAAATTGAATTAATGGTGGTTTAAATGATTCTCCAGAAGTAATAAGGCTGGTTTTAATTTTTCTTAAGCATTCACTCGTCTGGAGAAAAATTCCCCCCAGATTAATATTTGGTTGAGCCGTAATTGCAATGAAATATTCATGTTTATCATCTAATATCCCCTGTAATTCTAAAATTCGGTTCAATGAAGTTTGCACTGGACTATTTAATGGTGCGATCAAGATTTTTGCCTTTTTCCCCTCTATTAAGATATATTTTAAATCTCTTGGATGTAGATGTATCCCAACATTAAATATGGCACTTGTAGCGGAACTAACATTAAAGATTTCATCTTTAGAGAACCAAACTCCTGTAGATTGAATGGGATTCCCGTCTCTCTGAGTTAAAACAGCGTTTTCCACGCCCTTTATTTGTTTTATTTGGTCTAAATGGATTCCAATTTTCTCATTGAGTTGCATTTTAAATAACTTGTTCTGTTTTTGAAATGATATCCTTTTATTTTAATTGAGATTTTTAAACTACGAAAATTTACTAACCTAAACATGAATCTACGCTGAAAAACAAAAAAATTTATAACATATCTACATATATTATATATTAGCAAATCGCATCTTTACCGGTGTAAGCTTGGATTACGGAAATCGTCCGTTAGATGAAGAGTTCTATCATTGATGCGGTATAAAAAATGTAGTTATTAGATAGTCTATATAACTGAAGAAAGTTTAATTAACATCCCCAATTAAATTAGCCTTAAGATAAACTTCAATATTAATAAATTCCGGTTGATCCTGCCGGACCCGACTGCTATTTGGGTGAGGATAAGCCATGCGAGTCGAATGGGATACCTAAACTTCCCATGGCAAACTGCTCAGTAACACATGATCAACTTACCCTATAGAGAGAAATACCCTCGGGAAACTGAGGATAATGACTCATAATTGAAAAGGCTTGGAAAAGTTTTTCAATAAAAGGATATGATTAATGGTTCCTATCCACTATAGGATAGGATCGTGCTCGATTATGGTTGTTGGTGAGGTAAAGGCTCACCAAGCCGATAATCGATAGGGGCCGTGAGAGCGGGAGCCCCGAGATGGGTACTGAGACAACGACCCAGGCCTTACGAGGCGCAGCAGGCGCGGAACCTCCGCAATACACGAAAGTGTGACG
>JAEOTL010000489.1 GCA_016839845.1 Promethearchaeota archaeon | reverse complement strand
TTATTACTAGGAATGTGCGGGATGTTCCAATTGTTTTTTATCCTTATTGGACAGTACATATTAGGTATTGGAAATTACTTTGTTGTTATCTTAATACCAATTGGGGCGACTCTGGCAATGTTTTTAGCATCAATAATAATTTTCGAAAGTTTTGCTCAAGTTGAAAGTAGAGAGAAATTGAGGACCCAATATCGTAAGAGTAAGATGGATCAATCAACTGTAAAACAAATATTAGACTTTCCAATTACCAAGCCATTATTAATTGTTTTCACTATCTTTCTTGTAATATTCTTTATTGGTTTCTATATTTCGATAATTTTTCTAAACAAATTACTATCTTTTATGATTGCTGAAAATCTTAGTGCGATTGTAAGTTTGCTTATCGCAAATCTAATAGAAAAGAATTATGGACGGATGCAAAGATATTAGCACAAATTCATTCTTACTTTTACAATACAGTGTATTTATATATTGATATTACAACAATTATTATAGAACTTTACAAGATTGAAAAATAGTAATAGTAGTATCGATAAATTTATCTTCTTATACAAAGCTTGGACTTATTATGGCGAAAATTGATGTTCGGTGCCCAGTCTGTTCTAGTTGGGAAAAAATAGATGTATCTGAAGATATGACCAAGAATGTAAAAAAAGGTCTTTTAGCCATAAATATCACCGCAGGGATGATTTGTGAGCATTCTTTTATTTGTTACGTTGACAAAAATCTTTCTGTAAGAGATAGTTTAGTTGCGGATTTTAAAATCGAAGTTGCCGGGGAAGCTGAAAATCATATAGATCCAACTATTGAAGATGCTGAAATAGACTCATTAAAATTCGATTTAATTAAAATAAACATCTCTGATTTAATGATGGCTCTCATTTTCAGAGGCATCTTTCTTGGGAAAGATATTGTCTTGATTTACGATGATCAATTTCTTGCTGGTCATATTATTAATTTTTTTAATTATGTTAAGAATGGTATGTTTGAACAGAATATTATTGCCATGCCAAAATCGGATTACAAGGATAAATGGGCGGAATATACTAACCATCTCGTCTTGGAAAAAGCTGTAATCCTTCAAAATAATAATCCTCATATCGACCCTAAAAAGATGGGGATTGAAAAAGGAATTGTTAAAAAATTTCTCCGAGAAGATGATCTCGTTACAGGATTAATTATTTTAAAAAATGAAATAAAAAAGGCGTATGAATTCTCGAATAATCTTGCTCAATTCTTAAATAGTTCTACGATTAACACTTGGAATCCCAAAATGCTTATTGACCATATTAAAGACGTTTATGCTGAAAAAATTCAGAAATCCTATTTAACCTTCCTGCTCGTTATAGTAGAACACTATTTTAAAGTCAACATCTTAACTGCTCAGAAGTCTAAATTTTTAGATTTTCTGTAGATTATTGACTTTCGTTATCGAAAAAAAAGGGATTTGATAATTATTGGGCTAATTTCATACCGTATTCTTTACATTTTGCTAAATCTTCATTTACAATTGGCCCTTTCATTCCCCCCACTTTAATAGATAATCCCGAACTTGCCCTATTCAAATCAGGTAGAATTTTACCTATGTATTTTTCCATTTTGTTTGCTGCTTTTTCAAAATCTTTTCCTAAATACGTGTCAAACACGGCATAAGAGGTTCCCTGTATAGTAGAATCTCGGAGACTTTTTATAAACTTCTTAATTTTCCCCGTATAACTTCCAACATGATTTGGTGAACCGATTATGATTAAATCGTAATTTTCACCTTGTTGAAAGTCAATATCACTCACATTTTCAATTACAGCTTCATTACCTGCTATGGATTTATAACCCTCGCCAATTAATTCTGCTACTTTTTGTGTATTTCCATATTTTGTGTCATAAACAATAAGTGCTTTCATTTTTCAACACCTTTTACTTTTTAATTATTTCTAACTACTAACAAACTTCATTATTCAAACAAGATATAATAACATTATTGGTTTTTTTGTTGTTTTTCGAGTGACGTACCTAAAATTTCATTCCCAAATTCTAAACATACCATGTCCTCGTCTTTCGGAGGGTCTCTTTGTAAAACCAAATTTTTCATAGAATGGTTCCTTACCTTTTGATGCCATTAATCCTACCACAGTGTGAGGGGCTATATTGGTTTCTAAATAATTCATAACTTTCTTCATCAGCATTATACCAATTCCCATTTTTTGATATTTAGGTAAAACTATAACATCTTGTATATAGAAATATAATCCAGAATCTCCGATGACCCTAGCCATCCCTATTATAGCCCCCTTTAGTTCTGCACAGACACAATATAACGATCCTTGTAATCCTTTCTTACATGCTTCTTGATCAACGGTTTTCCAATTGATTGCTCTCCTAAAAGTAAGATATTCTTGTACACTTGGTAGTCTTTCAACCATTAAGACATTTTTCATAGGACATCTTAGTAATTAGTACTATAAATTATTTAAAACATTACAGAAAATCTTTGAAGAGAGAGTTTATGTTTACCAATACAAAATTACATTAAAATCAGGAATTGAAGTAATAATGAGTTCGTGAAACACCTCTTTCACGTCTATTTATGCATACAACCATATTATGATATTGACTTCTCAGGCTTTTTTAAATTTTAAAAGAAAGAGATCTGATTCCACACTCTGCTCTATAAGTTTAAATCCCACCTCTTTCGCTAAATCTGTGAAATATTTAGGATCTTGTTCTTTATTCCATTTGGTACCGTAGCCTGTTCCGATTTTCTTTCCATTTATTTTTATTTTGAGCACAATAACGAAAACTACCTTCTTATTTTCATTCTTTTTGGGAATATTTGCATCCCAAAGAAAGAATTCTCCATGTTTTTTTAAAACTCTATAAATTTCTTCAAGCACTTTCTTATGATCAGACAGAGGAATATACATCATCGTGAAAAAGGCTGATACTATGTCAAAAGAGTTTTCTAGAAATTTCAAATCTTTAGCATCCATTACAATACTTAGGGCATCATGATCTGGTGCTTCTTCAAGTTCCCTTTTAATTGGATCAATTATTACAACTTGTTCTCCTTTAAATTGTCCTATTACTGCCTCACCCCCACCTCCTATATCTAAGATTCTCCCATTCATAATAGTATTTGTTAAATCGATTTCAAAAGGTCCAACTGTGTAGTATTTCTCATTTTGGAAAATATCAATAAATCCCTCAATTTCCTTTTTCTCAGCATACCATTCATTTTCGATCTTTTTACCTTCGATTTTGCCTTCCTCGAAGAATAAATTAATTTCCTCTTCAGAATTATTCTTGAGAAAACTTTCAGAGATTTCTCTAACATCAAAATGTTCTATATTGTTGATTTTTTTCATTTTAGGTTTCCTACATTAGTAAATAAGATATATTTAAAAAGTAAATATGCGCCCTCCGGGAATTGAACCCGGGCCGCCAAGTCTTTGCAGTTTAAAGATTATTTAAGGTATGGCAACCTGGCATAATGACCATTGTACGATTTCTTTTTGGAGAAATCTCTATACTAAGAGCGCTAGATTTATAAATTATTATATCATATTAAAGAAAAAATTAAAATTTATCTTTTTTTATCTTTACTAACTTAAGATTAAACCTTCGCGAAATCTTTTAGAGAAGATCAAATCAGAGCTAGAATTTGCTATGGATGATAAAGAAGTAGGCAAATACTGGGACGATAACGCAGAAAATTGGACCAAACTTGCCAGATTAGGCTATGATAGGTGTAGAAATTTAGTAAATACTCCAGCATTTTTTAAAATGCTTCCTGAAGTATCAGGACTAACTGGGTTAGATGTAGGTTGTGGAGAAGGATATAACACGAGAATAGCAGCAAAAAAGGGAGCGAAAATGACGGCTATCGACATCTCTGAAATATTTATAAAGTTTGCGAAAGAAACCGAAAAAAGTGAACCTTTGGGGATAGATTATCAGACAGCCAACACCGTAGACCTTCCTTTTCCAGATCATCATTTCCAATTTGTAATGGCTACGATGAGCTTAATGGATATGACTGATCACAAAAAAGCTTTAACAGAAATATTTCGAGTTCTTAAACCCAGTGGATTCTTTCAATTTTCTATAAGTCATCCCTTTTTCACTTCCCAAATCCCTTGGAGATGGATACGTGATGATAATGATATAGTACGTAGATCTAACGGTACTCTTGATACTAGAAAGACAGGTTTTGTCGTTTCTGGTTATTTTGAAAGGGGTAAAGGGGAAATAGAAGAATGGATATTTGGAGCAGCTCCCGAGGAAATGACTAAAAATATGAAGCATTTTAAAATCCCACGATTTGATCATACTTTATCTGAATGGCTTAACTTACTCATCAAAATTGGATTTAAATTAGAAGAATTCTGTGAACCATATGCAAGTGATGAAGTATTAAAAGAATATCCTGAGGAGTATGATACTCGTATAATTCCGTTTTTCTTATTAGTTCGATGTCGAAAATAAAGTGTGGTAAATTTAAATGATTTCAGAGATCACTTGTTTTAATGAATTAGCAGTAATGAAATCTTCAAGTTCTTGAATACTGTTTGGTAATCCCTCT
>JAEOTL010000488.1 GCA_016839845.1 Promethearchaeota archaeon | reverse complement strand
TGGATTGTGTCCGATGAGAAGTTTAAGTATGCAATATTTTAAAATTACAAATCTTCATTCTATAGATAATTTATTCTTCGACCTTTTCTTGTTCCGAATACATTAAGCCTTAATTCCTCATCTACCCGTTCTCTCCAATTACTAAACATAGTTCCATTGTATCTTCCTACCTCTTCCCCAATACCATCTTCCTCATCAAGTCGATATATGAGTTCAGCATTTTTTCTTAGTTTTTCCATCCATTTCTGTAGCATAGCTTCTCACCGTTTGATGTGTTTCTGAGAACAACCACAAATTTCGATCTATATAGATACACTTACCTATAAAAATCTTTTTTTTACTTTTAGAAGAAAAACTTCATTACATGTAAAAAAAATATATGATTATGGATTATTTTCTCGGTCTAGACTGCTCCACGCAAAGTTTAACGGGTACATTAATAGATAGCAGAGAAAAAAAAAGCATAACCTCTTACAGCGTTAGTTTCGATAAAGATTTACCGCAGTATAAAACTCAAAATGGAGTTTACATCTCCAATGGTGGTAAGGTTGTTCATTCAAATCCGTTGATGTGGATTGAAGCTCTAGAGTTATTATTTAATAGATTTATTCAGCTCAATCTACCACTGGATCAAATAAAAGCGATTTCTGGCTCAGGACAGCAACATGGAACAGTTTATTTAAATAATTCGTTTGAATCAATATTGAAAAAATTAGATTCCCACCACTCACTAGTTATTCAACTTGAAAACGTATTTTCCAGAAAAACTAGTCCTGTCTGGATGGATTCAAGTACTACAAAAGAATGTGAAGAAATTCGTCATACATTAGGGGGGATGGAAACCACGATTAAATTAACTGGTTCAAATACCTTCGAAAGATTTTCCGGACCTCAAATAAGAAAGTTTTTCAAACAAAATTACGAGGATTATTCAAATACTTCTCTAATTCACTTGGTAAGTTCCTTCCTATCTTCTATTCTTTTAGGGAAAAGCTCCCCAATTGATCATAGCGATGGAGCGGGAATGAACTTGATGAATATTGAATCCAAGCAATGGGATCAAGAAGCATTAGATGCTACAGCACCCAACCTACTACAGAGATTACCTCCCTTAACAAACTCTTATGATATTATTGGATCCTTATCCCCATATTTTGTTGAGAAGTATAGGTTTGCCCCAGATACTCTTCTCATTCCTTGGTCAGGGGATAATCCCAATAGCCTTATTGGTATAGGCATCACAACTAAAGGGAAAGCAGCAATTAGTTTGGGAACTAGCGATACCTATTTTGCCTATCTAAAGCAATTAAGTGTTGATTTGAGTGGTGAAGGACATTTATTTGGGGCACCCACTGGGGATTATATGGGATTAATATGCTATAAGAATGGATCCTTAGCACGAGAAAAAATAAAGGATACGTTTGATCTTTCATGGAAAGAATTTTCAAGTATCCTTAAAAGCACGCCTTCAGGGAATTACGGAAAAATCATGCTCCCTTATTTCTTCCCAGAAATTGTTCCGCTTGTCCTGAATCCCAAAGTGTATCGATTTGGTTTTGATGAGGATGACCGTGAAGGAAATGTAAGAGCTGTGATAGAATCACAATTTCTTTCAATGAAACTTCATTCTGAATGGGTGCGTGAAGAACCAGAAGAAATTTATGCCACGGGAGGGGCATCTACAAATGTAGAAATACTAGAAATTGCTGCAAATATCTTTAATACAAACATTCGACAATTTGACGAGACCAACTCAGCTGCTTTAGGAGCCGCACTTCGAAGTTCCAAGTCTTATCATGATTCCACTGGAAATGTAATTGATTGGGCCGAACTTGTAAACCAGTATTTAAATATTCGAAAAAGTGTTCTTATTAAACCTGATAAGAAATATGGTGCCTTATATAATGATATGCTTAAGGTATACCAGAAGTGTGAGCATTATATTCTTAAAAACGGAGAAGACCCAGAACAATCACGTCAAGAGTTCATTAAGAAGTACTTTGAATAATAATTCCTATTCATCAGAATGCTTAAGAATAGAAATAATTTTGTTAGGGTCACTTGCATTTAAAATTGTACTTGTACTACTTAGAATATCAACATTCAATTGTGGTGCGTTAGATGTATTGATCCCCCCGTCAACGTCAATAAGAAAATCACTGGTTTCTTTGAATTTCGTTAATTGATTCACTTTTTCTATTGAATCGGGTATAAATTTTTGTCCAGATTTACCTGGATTTACAGACATAACCAAGACTAGATCAATCTTATCTAAGAAAGGGATAATTTCCATTATATCTGTATTTGGGTTAATCGCTATTCCAACCATTTTTTTCTTGTCTCTAATGTTTTCTATAATTTCATCTTTATCATGTTCGATCTCAAAATGAAATGTAAACACCTCAACAAATTCGATAATTTTTCCAATATATAAGAATGGATTCACTACCATCATATGTGCTATTATTGGGATTTGATATGTATTGTTTAAAACACGAAAAACATCAAGATTTAGGTTTTTCACAGGGCTAAATTTCCCGTCTGAGACATCAACATGTATATAATCAAGTCCTTCTAATCCTTTAATAAGATTGGGATTGAATCCTTCATTTGCGTGTATTGCCACGGCAATTTTTTTCATTTCGGTGATCGATCAAAATTTTTGCATTACTATAATTTAACAAAAAAAAAAATTAAATGTTATCAAGTTTTTGCAACTTCTTCAATCTTTTAATTCCTAAAAATAGTTAATATGCCTTAGATTTTAATTATTAATTGGATTTAAAACGAAAACATACCGATCATTAACGCGTCTAATTATGAAGCTCATGGATTATCATAGCCATCACTGGAGATGTGGTCATGCTCTTGGTGAAATTGAAGATTATATAAAAGTGGCAATAGAGAAAAACTTAGCGGAGATTGGATTCTCAGATCATTTTCCATTAGGCGCGATAATCGATGATCCACAATTACTTGAACGCATTAAAAACGCCTCTATGGGTCTAGCTGAATTTCCCAATTATATTAACGAACTTAAACACCTAAGAGAAAGATATAAGGATAAAATTACCGTTCGAATCTCAACTGAAGTTAATTTTGCAACCCCTGGTAGTCCATTTACTCGTCAAAAAAAAGTTCTTGAACCCTTCATGGATGATTTTGACTATTTAATCGGGGCAATTCATAACATTAAATGGCATGACTCACCTCTTATCATCATAGCCCCAGGTCAAGGAAACAAAGCTGTCAAAGAATATGGGGCTGAAAAAATAAACTTAGAATACCTTAAAAAATTAGAAATGTTAGTAAATACTGGATTTTTTGATATCATTGCTCATTTTGATAATCAACGTGTCCTTTTTAGTCCTAATGAGCCTGATTATTCAGAAAGAGCATGGGAAAAGCTTTTAGAATTATTAGATAAAATAAAAAATAGAGGAATGGCAATTGAGGTAAATACCTCAGGAACTCTTAAAGGACTCGACAGCCAATTCCCAAGTGATGAGGTTGTTAAAGAAATTATCCAACGCGATATCCCAATGGTGCTCAGTTCTGATGCCCATATGCCTAAATATATTGGGTATATGTTTGAAGATTTCATAGAAAAAGCAAAAAAATGGGGACTTACACACCTATGCTTTTATGAAAACCGAGAACAGAGTTTAGTTAAAATCTAAGAGCATCTGATTGTCCTTTTAGGAATGCATTTAAAAAACTTACTTGAAATATTTTTTTTCTTGTTTGTTTACCTAACGATTTATGAAGGGTGGTCGTTAACTCGTCGGCACCACTTGAATTCGAAACCCATAAATCTAATATTTGAGAGTACCTAAGAAGTAACTCTCTAAGTTTTTTTCTTTCCGAACCTCTTTCTTTGAAGGTACCACGCCATTCATTCTCCCCAATACTTGAAAGAATTATATCGCATCTTCTAAAGAACTTATGATGACACACCTCATACCACCTTAATTTCCCTTCTGACAGTGTTTCAGGATTAATCTGAACTGATGCTAAAATCATCTTATCATATTCAAATTTTTTTACATCATTAATTAATGACTGAACCGCAGCTTTTGTAGCCATGTTCTTAGCAGAATCATCAGGATGATTCTTGCCCATTAATTGAAATTCCAAAAAGTAGGAAAATAACTCAACATACAGTGCCTTCAGTTTTGTCTTTTTCCCTAGCAAATCTATAATACGTGATTTTATAATGTGTTCTGGATCACAATAATCCAGAAGTGTAGGGATTCCCGTATATCTCCCTTGAACATGCAACCATTGCTTAAGGGTTAAATAATATGCCCAAACTTTATTCCAACGATCTTCTGTAATTGAATGATTATGACCTATTCTTAATTTAGCCCTCTCCCCTTTTCCAATCGCTTCTATTAATGAATTGATACTTGGTTCTAGATTCCAATTGCATCGTGATAACCAAGTGATCTGACTTACAGAGTATAACTCATCGTCTGTCATTGGTTGTGCATTCTCCCACAATTCGTCTAACTTTTGTAATTCCTTTACCTTGATCTCCTTTTCTGAATAGAACCAATTGACTGCTTCTTTCCATTCAGTTTCCACTTTCTTAATTTTTGTTTTGATTGACAATCTTTACACTCAGCTTTTTTTTTCCCAAATTAAGTTATCCTATTCTCTTAATAAAATTTAATAAAAATTTTCAATTAGCTCATAATAAGTTGTTATCCCAGCTTGAAATTCATTACTCTCATTCCGTTTAAATCATGCTAGTCCCAACATAAGTTTGTGCCTACCACAGATCCTAAACTACTTCAAGCCCGTGAGGAGCTAATTCAATATGCTCTAGATAAAGTTCGGGATGTGCCCGTATATGAAGATTTTTCTACCAATAGTTTTTGTGTGATTGCTAATTTTGGATTGCAACTAAAAGCGAAAGAGGAGGCACTTTTTGATAATATTGAATGGACCGACAAGGAGGCAACTGTAAAGAAAATTGAAGTCTTCTTGCGAAAATATATAAAATGAAAATCT
>JAEOTL010000012.1 GCA_016839845.1 Promethearchaeota archaeon | reverse complement strand
TAAAAAACGTCTCAAATGCCGTAGAAGCATCATCAATCTTAAATTTATGTGTAATTAATTGTTCAACGGGAAGTCCTTGTTGTATCATTTTTATGATTTCTGGATGTTCATAAGGACGTGATGCCCAGCTCCCAATGGCGGTAATTTCCTTTATTATAAAATAGAGGGGAATATTAATCTTAGTGTTTATTGATTTAATTCCAAGAAATCCAACACGACCAAGAGGTTTTACAGCATCAAGGCACTCAACTTGTGCTTCTTCCCTTCCAGAACATTCGAGTGCTATGTCAACACCTCTATTTTTAGTTATTTCCCTTACTTTCTTTTTTAAATTATCCTTCATTGGATTGATTGTATGCTCTACACCATATTGTTTTACATGTTTTAATCTAAGATCATTAATGTCTACAGCAATCACGCGAGCATTAAAGAATTTTGAAATAATTGTGGCAGCAGCACCTATAGGTCCAACACCGCTTATTAATACTGTATCAGTTGCATTCATTCTCAATCGCGTGATTCCTCTATATGGTGTCCCTAAGCAATCATCAATTAAAGCAGCAGTGTTAAAAGGTATATCATCAGGAATAGGTAAACAACAATCTTCACGGATAAGCTCATATTGAGAATGCGTTCCTGGAAACCTTTGATGAGTTACAGGATTCTGACAGTGATACCAGTCTCCTGCTAAACAGGGTGGACACTTGTGACAGTAATAATACATTGTGGGAAATAATGAAACACGATCACCTTTTTTTACTAATTTAGCATCGTCAATCTTCCACACTATTCCTGCAGCTTCATGGCCACTATTATATTTCAATTTATTTTGACCAAAGTAGGATGTAGATTCTGTACCACAAATTCCTGAAGATAATACCTTTACTACTACCAAATCTTCCTGTGGTTCTGGCTCTGGAATATCTACAACTTCTACCTTTTCATTACCAAGAACATGTACAGTTTTCATTTTTCTTCTCACTTATTTTTTAAATTATTACATTCTAACTAAAAAATATATCTTTTAAGAATTTTCATATTAAAAGAAGACAGGACTTATACTACTGAGAAAAAATTCATGAAGGAGTTAGATGATTTTAATCAAGGATTATATAATAAATACTATCAATTCAAATGATATTCTTTATAAATTAAACTTCTTTTTGACTAATTAAACTCTTAAGAGGTTTTTAGTTATGGGGTATATTTATAAATCTGGTAAGTTTAATGAAAACACATGGCTTATTGATGCTACATATAAAAATAAAGAAGGAATGCCAGTCAGAAATGGTCATGCTACATATTTACTACAAACAGATGATGGGGCTAATTGTTTAATAAATTCAGGTAGTCAGAGTGGTGCTCAAACCGTTTATGAACGACTTAAGATATTAGGTGCGTGGCCTTTGCAAAAACTAATCCTTACGCATTCTCATTGGGATCACACTCAAGGAGTGATATTTTTTCGAGAAATGGTTGAAAAGGAAGGCATGGATCCAATTGAAATCTTTGCTTCAGAGAAAGCTATTCCAAATTTAGAGGATCAATCCTACAATACCTGTTTTGAAGCTGAATCTTACTATTCCGATTATCTTGATATAAAAGGGGTAACTCCTTTGAAAGATAAAGAAAGATTTTTCCTTAATGGTGATTATTCATTAGAAATCATTGAAACTCCAGGACATATGTCTGATCACATCTCTGTATATGATGAAAAGAACAAATGTGTGTTTGTTGGTGATGCTCCTGGGATGCAGTGGTTTACTAATTTTTTTGTATGCAATTCAAATTCAGTTTATTGGCAAGAAAAAGATTATCTCGAATCAATCGAAAAAATTCGATCCCTTGATTTAGATTATCTCTGCATTGCTCATTTTGGAATATTCACTGAAAGCGATATTGAGCGTTTTTTAGATAAGTCTATTGAGATGTACCGTACATGGATGGATTTTTTTGACCAAAATAATGAAAAACTTAATGATCCTAAGTTTTTAACAGATTTAATGTGGAATACGGTCTATAAAGATTTTTCCCACATACCAGTTTTAAAAATAAGCTTAGTATCGGCAATGAAAAATGCCCTAAAGTATTATAAGGGACTTCAGAATAATTGTTAGAGATATCCCTCTTATAGGATTATCATCATTTAGCAATAAGAAATTTGTTAAAATTTTAATAGATAGTAGTGTTAAAATGAGAATTCAATCATAGAAAATTTTGTAGAATTCGCTATACAATTGAGCAAGTTGAGAGATTTTATAAGTATCATTTTGTTGTAAAACGTAAGAGATATAACCAGATAATCCTTGAGGGTTCTTTATCCATTGTAAAAAGCCATCAATTTCCGCTTTAAGTGAAGGGTCGATTGTTGGTTTTTGTATAAATACATTAGAAGTATACGCATTTGATGATTCAACTATATTCGATTCGCTAACATCTGATAAATCTATCTTAGTTTCAATAAATTTAGATTCTGATCCCTTCATTAGCATAGCAGCAGCTCTAGCTACAGCAGGATAAGCCATATGAAACCAACCTTTTGCTTTTGGTTTGATGTAAGCAACAAAAGATGTCTTTCCATCTGGGGTTGTGGCTCCAATTAAATGTCCTTTATTCTTACGGTTGGTCGCTACAAATCGTTCTGGCTCCATCTGTAAAATCGAATATCTAATTTCATCAAGTGTTACAAACTGTGCATTTCCTTTAACCCAACTATTAATAACTCCTTTAATATCCTTCTTAACATCCCATTTACCCGTAGAAAGCAGAATTTTTCCTTGTTTGTCTATAACAACTACTTTTGAGGCATCTGGGTAATGTTTATGTAAGTGGTCGACAGCTTTTTTAATACTTACCATATTTTCACGTGGTTTAATTTTTAGAGAGAGTCAAGTTTTTCGTGAGTTATCTTTATCCAATCATTAATATCTTTTAAAACTTCAGTCTTTTCATTAAGGCTTAATCCTGTATTAGGTTTCGTTTTTTGGTATAAATTAACATATTTACTCATATTCCATAAATAATTCACATGATGAAGGACTTTTTTTTTGATTTGATCTCTCCCAATTTCCAAAGCTTTCCCTATTGTCCGTATCTCATAATCCTCTTCTACCATTCTTTTTAACGTTAAAAGGATCTCTAAAGGATTATTCTGTGGGATGAAAGGGAGTGGTTTGAATTCTACAAAAGGATGTCTTTCAGTTCTCAATTCAAATTCCTCTTCTTTTTTTTTTAATTCAGGAATTTCTACTTTCTCAAGTGCTTCCATTTTTTTCGGTTGATAAATTCTTGTTTTTTCAGAGATAGCTGTAGCTTCTAACTGCTCTTTTGTTTGTCGTTTGTGATATGAAGGCCATTCCACAAAATTATTCAATCTATTTTCTGCTGATATAAAAATGGACTCTTTAGGTAGTTTTTTATAAGTATAATCGCTTTCAAGATTAAAAGAAAATGCTTTAGGGGTTTTTAATAAAGATGATGAGTTTTCAATTATTGAAAAAAGAAACATTGGGTCATAGTCGATAGAAGCATAAGCGACTTTCAATGTTAGAATTGCATCATTTATCTTCTTCAACTCTGAGGGTGAGAAATATTCATGTAGAAATTCATCTACTCCAAAAGAAATATCAAATAAACCAGCAGTATCATTTAGATATTCTGTTTTCTCTACATCTTCCATATTCCTCGATATCAAGATTTCATTGAAGTAATTCCAGTATGTGCTTAGTATCATATGTCCATTATCTTCTATTTTGAAAGATCTTGGATCTCGTACTTCTTTCATAAATTCCAAGAAAACGTCCTTATAAGGAATGAACAAATTTCTCATAAGCGTGCCTTGTATGAAGGTAATTTTATTTTCTGATTTAAATGACATATCGATTGGTAATTTAAACAATTTTTCACTAACTATAACATCTCTATCAGTTTCAAGTGAAATATTTTTTGAAGTTGCTAAATGATCATATACAAAATCAGGCAAGACTAATCCTGTCAATTGACGTTTATCTGTAATATATATTCCAGATTGTAATTCAAACGTAACATAATAGTATCCTAAGCCAAATAAATAGTAAAGAGTTCCTCTTTCAGTTGGAATCGCACATTCAATCCCTCCTAAAAAAATAACGAGATCTTTAGAAATTTTAGATACATTATGATTCGCATATTTACCTAATGTTGGATATCCTAGTAAATTACCCCAACTGGGAATAACAAAAAATATATTATTATTAATCAATTTGCTTTCAATTAAATGAATCGACATGAGATATCAAATTTTCACATTATTATATTATGAAATTCACTGGATAAAAAAAGCTGAATCTCAATTCAAATTTAGAATTGATGATATTTAATTTTTTCTCGAAGTTAATAAAATTTTTCATATATAGACCTTAATTTGTGCAAAAAGTGTAAAGAAAAAAGTATAGACAAAAGTATAAAACAAATTTCCCTATTACATTTGTAATATTTTTTATCAGCTAAAATAATTAGGCAAATTTAATGAAAATTTCATTTTTTTGATTGAGAATAGAAATTAAAGAATTAATACAAATTTTTACTCTTGACCTGAATTCAATAAAAAAAGAGGATTAGCTTATGAACAATAATGTAGAGTAAGTCTGACGTTGTTTTCCAAATGTTTAAATATCAGTTAGAATAATCGTAAATTTATATATAAGAAAATTTAAGAGTGAGAGGATTGATACACCATGAGTAATCAAAAAACATTAAATTTTAATTCCCCCCTGGGAAGACAGGATAGTGATTTTTCTGGTTCCCCAGTTGGGGTTGTTAGGATGGATGCCAGTCAATCGTATGATGGTATTGGTGAATGGCTCCAGAAATATATAAATGATTCTGATCAAGAAAGTTGGAATCAGATAAAAACCAAAATTGATTATACATACATTAATCTTGATCATGCACTAACTCCCTTGGAGGAAGCAACATCTTTTATCCTTAAAATAAAGGAAAAGGTTGGAAAGGGCCAAAAGCTTTTGTTTAAGCCGAATACAGTAAGTTCCGTATGTATTGATTCACAGACACATGGGCCTGCTCCCGGGAGTAACGCTTGTACACATTGGGCATTTATAGCGGCCTTAATGAGATGGTTTCATGAAAAAGCGGGAATAAGCTATTACAAAATGACACTCGGTGAGGCTGCTACCTCACTCAATTCCGCAGCTAGCAGTTTTTCAAGGATTAATCCTGAAGCGAAAGAAATTACTCCTGAAGCAGTTCTCGAAGGAAAATCAGGTAATTTTTATGGTGGTTGGGGTTTTTATTTTGTGCGTAAGTACCTTTTCGAATCACTAAAAGAAGGTGAGAGTGAAAATCCTCTTGAAGGGCATGAAGAGAGCATTAACGGCATTTATATCCCTCCTGGACATGTTTCTGATAAAATGATGGTATATGACTTGAATCGAATTTATGACGATCCAAATAAGGGGAGAGAATGCGAGATACCAGATGGAGTTAATTATAAGTCAATCACTCTTCATAAAGTTATAATTGGTGGTAATTCAGACGATCCAGAGGACATGAAAGCTTATCCGGGATGTGTTTTAATAAATGTCCCTAAATTTAAAGTTCATGCCATTGCTCTATTCACGAATATCATAAAAAACTTGGGAATAGGACTTTATCCAATGCAGTATGCTAGTGAAGGGGATTATAAGTGGGACTACGCTGGTCCTCACGGTACGACTATTGTTGGTATGAAATCAACTATTCCACACCAAGTTTGGGTTTCTGATATAGATTGGGCAACTTCTCTTCCCAAGAGAGACACGGAGGGTAATTATATCATAAAAAAAACCGGTGGAATTATAGCTACAATGATCGATATCATTAAGGCAGTGAGCAATCAGGACATATTAATGTTTCACATAGTTGATGGTATTAAGGCAATTAATGTCGATCATCAAGGAGGAGGTTTGCAAACCACAGAAGGTATGGTTTTTGCCGGTTTGGATCCAGTTGCAACCGATCTCTTGTGCGCTCGTTATATGTTTTCCAACGTCCCGCTCAAGGAATCCCTTGATGTTAAATTAGAGGGTGGAACTGCCAATGGCTTTCCTCAGAAAGTTCCTATACCCAAAAGAGATGGAAATAATATTATAACAGATGAAGGGTATGATTGCCCACTGTCCCGAGATTTTACATTTGAACGTGCAGAAAATAGAGGATTAGGACAAATGAGTTATCATGTTATGGGTCATGATGTTTTAACCGATTCACCAATTATCTCATTGAAAGGACACTTAGGATCGGTAAAAAACAATAATTTTTCAGATATAATAACCACAACCCTTTTTTATGCTGCTGCTAAAGTACCCTGGGATCTACAGCGTACAACTTTCAATTATTTAGCTGCTGTAGATGAATTGGAGGGTACAAAATTAAAAAAAGAATTTCTTCAATATCTTGATGAGGATAATGATGGTGTGGTCACATATGAGGAATTTGGTAAAAAGGGAGGGTTAACTTTTGCCATTCATTTAATGGCTTATATGGTTTCTGCAGCAGGTGAAGACCGATTGAGTTCTCTAAAAGCATACTTTAAATTGCTGAGTTCAATGTATAGATATAGGGATAAACAGAATAATCTGGATAATCACGATATATTGGAAGATAGATCCCTTACTAGCACTTGTAGCATTGCTTTTGGAATTTCTCAAATAGCTATGGAGATTCCTGATCCTTTTACTCCAGGGGTTACCTATGGCAATGGGAAATGGCCAAGTATTAAGTTTGCAGAATTTCTTCAAACTGGCAATTTGATTTATGGTTACGGATTTCCGTTTTCAATTGCTTTCCCGAGTCTTTATAGTAATGCTCTATTTTACGCTGATTTAACTCAGAATGGAGGACAATATGCGGGTCCCATTCAACCAGATCTCGAAGCAGTTAACAGATACATTTCTGATGTGGCAAAAGGAGAGGTTAAGCCCTTGGACTTTGTTCTTTATATACCAGCAGAATTTAGTAACTTATCTGGAGCAAAGGTTCCAAATGTTGAGATTACAGACGATCCAATAAAGATGTATACCGCAAGTTTTCAAAATCATGAGGAGACTTGGTCATAAGCTTGAATGAATCAACACACAAAAAACCCAATATCATTGTTTGTATGTGTGACCAACTTCGATCATTCGAAGTGCATTGCTATGGCAATGAGATTATTCACACCCCGAACATAGACAGATTAGCCGCTGAAGGAGTACGTTTTGATATTGCGGTAACGAACAACCCCGTTTGTATGCCTGCGAGATCAATTGTTCTTACTGGACAGTACAGTCGAACATGCTGTGGTCAATTGAATAACAGTGTAGCACTTTCACCGGATGGCGGGTGGATTATGCCGGAATATCCGAGGAGAGGTCGACCACACCTGAAAGATCCCACATTACCGGAAATCTTGCGTTCTAATGATTATCACACTGCTGCTATTGGGAAATGGCATATCCATTCCTGGCCACATGACGTTGGTTTTGACTATTACCTAATACCGAGAGTTTATCACGTCCATGTTGGCCAGAAGTATACGGAGAATGGTGGTCCCGAATTTATACCCGAAGGATTCACTGTGGATTTTGAAGCAGAGAAAGTGGGTGAGTTCCTACAATCACAAAAGGAATCGAATAAACCATTTTTCCTTTATTACAACATCTCTCCACCACACCTACCATATTTTGATATCCCTGAGCGCTATAAGAGTATGTATCGACCAGAGGATATGCCGATCCGGGAAAATGCTCTAATCAATGGTAAAATGCCTCATGATATGCAAGTATTTAAGAGTTATGTGTATGATAGAAAGTATTATGACTTTGGTTTACCTTTTACGAACGAGCTTTCTGATGATTTTGATTTACGGCATTTGTATTCGTTATATTATGGTTCAACAACCTGGGTAGATGATACTGTCGGTAAGCTTCTCGAAAATATCGAAAAAGCAGGTCTTGAAGAAGACACAATTGTAATTTTCACTTCAGATCACGGAGATATTCTGGGAAGTCACGGAAGGTGGCAGAAAGCCCGTATCTATCAAGAGTGTTCAAGAATTCCCTTTGTATGGCGTGTTCCTGGGACTATGAAAGGCAATGTTGTCAACAAACAAGTGGGATCTCTTGTCGACATTATGCCAACTCTCTTAGATTTGGTTGGAATTGAAATTCCTGAACATGTTCAGGGACAAAATCTTGCTTCTATCATTAAAGGGAAATCCGAGACTCTTCAACAAAATCACACTTTCATTGAATCAACGATACACGGTATCGCTATACGTACACCGAGATACGTTTTTGGGAAGAGATTAAGTTCCAACAACCGTGACTTGAACAATGAAAGAACGTTATTTTTCGATTTGGAAGAAGACCCTTTTGAACTCCAAAATTTAGCTGATTCAACTCAGCACAAAAATATTCACAATGAATTAGAAAAGTTATTGGAGCAGTGGAACTCGGAAACACCATGGATGACTTCAAAGTCGTGATCTTGGTTAGACAGTAAATAGGGAAAAATAGAAATTAATACAATCAACTTATAATTGTATCTCAAATTAATTTTCTTTAATCGTTATCTTAAAAGGGTGTATTGTTTTGAAAGAAAAAGAGTTTATACAATATCTCTCAGAGAATAATGTTTCAAGAGAGCAAACAGCCATATTTGTCTCCAGATTAAATGAATTTAACATCTTTCTTAGAGAAGATAACACTAATATAGATAAGATTCCTAATGGGAAGATAACAAAATTCACCGAAAAGTTAATTGAAGATGGTAAGAAAGATCTTGTATTAGATTTCTTAAGAGCATTAATCAATTATGCTAATTATTTAAAAATGTATGATTATATAATTGAGATTATCGATATCTCAGAATCTTATAATGCAATGGATAATCTTTATCAAAGAATTGCTGATCAACACGGGAAAAAACTCCAAGATGAGATTTTTGAAGATATTGAAATTCCTCCATTAGGTGTTGATCCCGAGAAAAAGCCTGAATTTACCAAAGTAATTATGAAAAGATTAGTAGAGAAAATCGGTGAAGAAAAAACAATAGAGTTATTAAAACCCTGTCTACATGGGCGTCCAGGACCTATTGAGAAAGATAGAGAAGATTTCTTAAAAATTAATGATATTGATAAATTCATTGAAGTAAAAAAGCAAGAACTCATTGAAAGGCTTCAAAAGCATCAAAAAGAAGGAACTCTAGAATTTGCACAATATATCGATGAAGAAGTAATAGATTTTGTAAAAAATACGCCAATAATTTCCCCTGGAATAAGAGAAGGAGATAAAATTATTACCGCTAAAATGCCTTACCAGACAAAAAAACACTTACAGACAAAAGATAAAAAAATGAAGGGCTTTTTTAGTTGTTATTGTCCTTGGGTACGAGGTGTAATCAAAAATGGTTCTGAAGAAGAACTCTTTTCTCACTTCTGCCATTGCAGCGCAGGATACACTAAGAAATACTGGGATATAATATTTGATCAACCTACCACTGTAGAACCAATCGAGACACCTCTTACAGGTGGACTATTATGTAAATTTGCTATTCAAATTCCAAAAGAGTTCCAAAAATAAATAGGATTATCACTAAAAATATAATAAAATGTAAAAAAATAAGTATTAAGTCTTTTCTAACTCTATCTCGGATATCTATTTCAAATCTAAAAGCTTTTATTTTAGAGACTCTAATATTTTCAAATATAATTGAATAAATCGAGTTTG
>JAEOTL010000150.1 GCA_016839845.1 Promethearchaeota archaeon | reverse complement strand
TTTCCATTGCTTTATCATATTCCTTTTTTTCAATAAGATTATTTCCGGTATCTACAACCTTTTTAATATCTACTAAATATATTTTATTAGCCAAATTTTTGAGGTCGGTAAGTTCTGTGTTTTCTAGCTCAGGATAAGTCATGCGTTTTGCTAGACTCAGAGCAATATATATTTCGCTAATAGCATCGTCGAATTTTTGTTGACCTATTAATTGGATTGATCTATCCTTAATTCTTGTTATTCCTGGAAGAAAAGCATTATTGATTAAGTCTTTAATTGCTTGGATTTCTGCCTTTTTTCTTTCTGATTCAATCATCTTATCTGCGATATCTAACGCTTTGTAAAAACTATCAGCAGCTTCATTGATCATAGTTATCGATTCTGCAAAACCTGTACTTTCAATGATTTTTTTACCTTCTTCGAGAATTGGGTTATATTGTTCAATATATATTGGATTCATTGCTTCTTCAATGAGACTGAATTCAACGTTCTTCAAATCAGTTTCAAACATTTTATCGGCAATAATTAGCGCGCTTTTAAACTCCGATAACGCATCTTCAATTGCATTTTGACTTATTAATGATTTTCCTTTCTCTACTATTGGTTTGATTTTCTCAGAATAAATTTCGTTAGTCATATTTTTAATATTTTCAATTTCTGCTGATTTAGCTTTAGTAGAGAGGGTGGTCTCTATGAATTCCTTTGATTTTTCAAAAATTTCAAGTGCCTCCTCAAGTTTACCAGCTTGTTTTAATTCGGTCCCCTTTGACAGTATTAAATTGAAACGTAATTCATTGCTTTTATTCATTTCATTCTCGATTTTTGTAGAGTATTCTATTTTTCCATCCTCGTTATTAAGATTTTTCGCTTGATCCAACCCCTTTTTAAATACTTCTACAGATTCCTCAAATCTCTGGTTTTCATCCCTTAAAGTGATTCCCCGAATAACGGTCTGCTCAATCTCAATCTCCAGCAGTAAACTCTGGATATCGTCTATTACATCTCCCTTCAGTTCAACATCATCAATTTTTACACAGAGTTGCATGGCTTCATTATAAATCTTCTTTACTTTTTCGTAATCTCCTTGAGCTCTAAATGGATCGGCTTTTTGGAGCGCATACGTAATCTCAACGAAATGAGTCTGGTTAACTGCATTTTTAATATTATTTATTTCTACTCGTTTCTCACTCGGATCATCTACTTTAATATTTATAAAATTTAGAGCTTGTTCGAATTTATCGATTGATTTTTGAAATTTATTCTTATTCTTCAGCTCATTTGCTTCTTCAATGATTAAATTTAGCTTTTTTAACGTAGAGGGCTTCATTTTCAAAACTTCCTATTTTTAATCCTCAGATTTATTTCTTATTTATAATACTTATCTTATAAACCTTATATTTATTAAATTCTAAGATTAAATATCAAGGATATTGAGAAATATATAAGGAAGATACAAGGTTTTATTATCATAAGAACTATCAGGACAGAATAGCATGTTAACACGAAAGCTAATATTTAATGGCCCCATTATAACAATCGATGGAAAACAACCAAGAGTTGAGGCGGTAGGGATTGAAGATGAGAAAATTATTGCTGTGGGAGATTTAAAACATGTTAAAGAAATTCTAGGCAATGATTATCTACCAATAGATTTAAAGGGACACACACTTCTTCCCGGATTTATTGATTCACATATGCACCCAATATCCACTCTTTTCTTATTCATAAATCTTGATCTTTCCTCTATTACAAGTCTAAAAGAATTGCAAGAAATCTTGAGATCTGAGGCTGAAGAAAGAGGAAAAGAAGAGGTTGTATTTGGATTCAGATTAAAAGAAGAAATGTTTGAAGACCCAAAATTACCCTCACGGTGGGACCTAGATGTTGCTTGCCCCGATAGTCCTGTTTTTATTCTGAGGTATGATGGTCATATTGGGATCGCGAATACAAAAACTCTCGAGTTGGTGGGGATTACACCCGAAACGGAGGTCCCTAATGGGGGAGAAATTAGAAAAAATGAAAAGGGGGAATTAACTGGAGTAATAAGTGAAAACGCGTTAAGTATCCTTTACTCGAAAATATCGAAATATTTGGTTCCCAAAACTGATAAACTCCAAGAAACAGCGGAACAAGTATTTAAGAATTTGGCAAAAAAAGGAATAACGTCTTTTCATGGAATTACGACTCTTCAGCGGGATATCCCCGTATACCAAATGGTCCAAGACAAAATACCTCAGAGCTATTATTCACTTATCCCTATCGATGATCCTACAAAATTAATTGAATTAAGGCAACAAGGATTGGATACTAATAAGGAAGATAGTAAATTTAAGGTAAGATGTTGGAAGGGCTATTTTGATGGTACTCTGGGAGCAAAAACAGCTTTAATGCACGATGACTTCTCTGATGCTCCGGGAATGAGGGGATTTTCCCTAGTTCGAGAAGAATCTATGTTTAGACGAATGAAAACTTTGCATGAAAACGGATTTCAGATTGGGATTCATGCAATTGGGGATAAAGGGAATCGACTTTTAGTCGATTTATACAAGAGATTATTGAAGGAATTCCCCAGAGAAAATCATCGGCATCGTATAGAGCATGGATCTCTATTAACTGAAGATGTTATTAGAGATATTAAGAAACTCAACCTTGTTGTGGCGTCTCAGCCTCCATTTCTCAATTCAGAACATACTTGGTTAGAAAAACGTTTGGGAAAAGAACGGTGTAAGTATATCTACCCATTTAAATCTTTAACTGATGCGGGAGTTGTGCTGTCATCAGGATCCGACAGTCCAATAGAAGATCCGGATATAATTCAGGGACTCCATGCGCTAGTTACAAGGAACGGATTTGTCCCTGAAGAATGCTTAACGATGGAAGAAGCCTTAAAAACATATACAATTAACGGTGCGTATGTAGCTTTCGAAGAGAATATTAAAGGTAGTATAGAAGTTGGAAAATTAGCTGATTTGGTTATTTTAGATAGGAATCCTCTTACCATCACCAATGAAGAAATTAAAAACATTCAAGTGCTTGAAACGATAATACGAGGAAAAACAGTCTATAAGAGATAGACATAAATCACAATGATAATATTTTTTACAGTGATCACCATAATTTGTAATAATTAGTTTTTTGTTAGATAAAACTCTTTAAGAGAGAATACGAATGACATTATCGAATGATAAATCCACAGAAGAGTGGACAGTAAAGAAATTGCAGGCACTTACTCGTAGTGAATGTGTTGATCTATTTAAGACGCTGTCCCCCCCTGATTTTGAAGAATTAAATGGTGAATATGCTGCTACCTTATTAGGTGAGAATCTGGAATATGGAGAATGGTATATGTATAAAACAGAGTTGGGTCGTTGGTTAGGAAAAGCATACACACCCATACCTACAGCAGATAGATCCGGATTTAGAGGGGAAGGATACAATTTTTGGATCATTGACGGAAAAAAAACCTACCATTCACGGTTCGCAACACATATAGGCGTTTCAGTAATAGACAAAAAACCTATCTTTAGAATGCAATATAACGTTTTTAAGAGCTTCTACGGACAAGAGGGAATGGTAGATGAAATTAGGAAACTTAAACCCGGATTGTATTTATGTTTCGGAATGCCTCGACCAATTAATGAACCGGGACCATTTTGTTTAGAAGGACCGAAAGAACCCTATAATAATAATCCTGAATGGTACTTTGGGGATGAGATAACGAAAGCAGTTAAAATTAAATTTTCATTTAAGGATTATCCTGATCCCGATGCGATTAATACAAAAGAATTTAGAGAATACTGGAAAGATCATTTTGATTGAATAATTGATGGTACAGCAAGACTTGGTTTAATCTGTAAAATAAAGATGTTCATCGAAGCCTGTTTCAGCGATTAAATCTTGTCCTAATTTTTGGATCGCTTGCTTGGTGGGATTTTGTAATATTCTCCTTGCGATATTTATAACTTTAGTTAGTTTTGAGTCAGGAAATTCTCTAACAATATTATCATATCGAGAAAAATCTATTCCTGCGGTGTATACTCCTGCTGAACCTATTTGGGCACTGCTAGATGTTTGCCAGTGCTCTACTTTTAATTCAATTTTCGATAAGAGGGTTGAGCTGAAAAACCATTCTAAATAGAGATTTAATCGTTTGGATTTTCTTTTTGTTGTTTTAAGCATCTTCAGTGCCTTACTTAACCTATCTGGATGGATTTGCCTGAAAACTCTCTTATATCTCTCAGTCAGGTTATCCTTTACATGTTCAGCAATTTGATCCATAAATTCTTCTACTTTTTTTGCTCGTTCTCCCGTAATTTCATGCTGAATGGCTTGAATGTGATGATTTATTGCATCTTCAGCTTCTTGACTGGTATCTATTGTCTGAGATTGTTGGGGAGCGTTTATACTCGGCTGAGGGCTTGAGGGTGGCGTATTTCTCTGTTGTATTTCGGATGGCATATTATAAATCTCCTTAGGTGGTAACGTAAATAGCGCATCTATTTTAGAAGGATCTTGCTTAACTTCATTGAGTTTGTATTGAATTTCTTGGTGATTGTAACCTATCTGTTGAAGGTAGAACGCTGCACTTGCAAGTTGATTATCTAACGCTGAGGTTGCTGCATTCGAGGTTCCAAACTCCTTTTCTAGTTGCTCATCCGCAATTGAACTTATCAATGACTCCTTTATTTCATTAATTTTTAGGGAGCCTAGCTTTGTTAGAATGTATTGTATCTGGTTCGATCCAAGATAGTTAAGATTCCCTGTAGGCCCTATCATAAATGAAATCTTTTCCATTTTTTTCAAGATATCCGCAAGATCATCTTGGGTCTTTCCTTTTGATATAATGAAAAAATGTTCCAAGAAATTCTTATCAAATCCAGCAATAATCTTTACATATTTTTCATCATATCGATTCAGATGCTCATGCAATCTGTTAC
>JAEOTL010000149.1 GCA_016839845.1 Promethearchaeota archaeon | reverse complement strand
AAGGGCACCGTTTTCAAGAGCTTCCCATGATTTATTAGAGAGAAGGAATTCATATAAAAATATTGAAAAATAGACATCCCCAGCTCCAGTTTCATCCGTGACTTTTTTAGGTTTAAACGCTGGAATCTCTAGGATAGAATGTCCTTTACTAAAAATCATTGATCCTTTTTCACCTAAAGTCATAATAAAGATTCCCTTTGAGTTAAATTTCTTAAAATAATGCATTATACTATTATGATCTTCGTGCTTATCTGTTAGAAGACTCAGTTCTTCTTCAGATCCTTTAAGAATCAACTTATCTCCAAAAAGATTTACAATTCTATCAATCTTAATCCTTTCTTCTTTATTTAAGGAATAGGAAACCTTCCCATCTTTATCAAATCGTCTAATAAAACCCTGTAAATCGATGCCAAAATAAATATGTGGAAAGGAACTTGATGATTTTTTTAGATAGTTATATGTGATTTCATTACATAATGGTACCAATGCTATAGCATCAGGAGGATTTTCCAGATATCTTCGGGGTATATCATTAAACTCAAGATTTGGACTTTTTGATTTAAGGTATAAAGTTCTCGAATTGTTATAATAAAGTAACTCAAATTGAGTATTTCTGACATTCGAATATTTTATTCCTCCCAAATCAATATTTTGAGTTTTTAGTAAACTTAGAAAAGATTTGTCAAAATTTTTTTCTCCAATATGGGAAATTATGCTCAATTTAACCTTTTGAGTATAAGAGCTTAAAGCTAAAGAACCATATGAAACGCTTCCACCCAACATTGGGTTATTTTGCTGTTTTAATCGAATTACATTGTCAATTGCGAAATGTCCCACAAAGTATAGAGAGGGAATAGGACTAATTTTACTCCTCATGTATTATGATTTTAATTCTTCAATGATTTTATCTTTTTCTTCGATGGTCATCTTCAATTTATTTATTTTCTTTTGTAGGTCCTCAACGAGACCGGGCATCGGTCCTTGAGATGCTATTTTTTGAGGTTGATTTGATTTTTTAAGCTGTAATATCACTTGATCTTTTTCCTGTAACTTTTCATTAAGATCTTCTACCATCCTTGTAGCTTCTACGAGGGAAAGAGCTTGAGGGGTTGTTTTGGATGCTTCCTTAATATTTTCGTGCAATTGGGAAATCTCTATTCTTAAATCTTCATTTTCCTTTTTTAATTCTTTTAATTCGTCTGGTTCGATTTGAATACCCCCTGATTCAACCGCTTGCTGGAGTTCTGATTTCTCTTGAGTGAGTTTATCAATCACTCTCTTATATCTATTCAAATCTGCTTGAAGATCTTGACATAGTAATTCTAAAGTTCTTGTTGAAGTTTGAGCAGATTGAGGTTTTATCACATCTGGATTTGCTGTGTCCAATGGAACAACATAATCCACATGAGAAGACGTTTCCTTACCAATAAGTTCTTCGTTTAATTGTGTTAACTCTTGATTTAAAGCAGTAATTTTTTGTTCCAAATCATTAATTTGTGAATTTTTTTCCGATAATTTTGATTGTAAATCTTCTACTAAGGATTGTGAGACCTCTGGCTTAGTGTCTTCCATCAACTCTAATGCAGATGTAGCATCATTTAATCTCAGCTTTAATCCTGTAATTTCAGAGTCTTTTAAGCTTACTAGATTATCCCTTTCTGTTAACCTTATTGTTAAGCTTTTCACATTGTTAGTCAGTTCAGCAATTTCCAGTTGAAGATTATTTAATTGGCTCTGATCAGTTGAAGATGATTTCTTTAATTCTTCCTTTAATTTTTCATTTTCTGCAATGGTTCTTTTAACAATCTCTTCTGTTTTGGTAAATAATTGTATGTTTTCCTTGATTTTTTTCCTTAATTCTTCATTTTCTTGTTCTACTTCTTGAATTCGATCCAAAGTTTCTCCAATAGCACTTGGTTTAGAGGGATCATTCATCATCTTTTTACGCCATAAACTTATAAAATCTTCTACTTTCTCTCTATCTTCTGGCATTTTCCTTTTGGATTTTTTTAATAATTAGAGTTCATTGAATTATTCTTTAATCAAAACTCCTGAAAAATAACCTACACAATATCCCCCTATACTCCCCGTTTTTTCAGAGCTTGTATAATATTTTAGAAGTTCTCCTCTTGTAGCATTTAAATTCCTGCAAATTAACATTAAAGTAGTAATAGTTTGAGGCCCACATACGGTTGTTCTTAACGCAGCATCAAGAGTTTTTTGAGGATCTAGCTTTTCAAAGTTATTGATTACTTCTAAATCTATATCTTTAAACCTGCGCATATCATTTGTACTATTTACTGATTTATGCGACATATCAGAGGATGCAACAATAACAACATCCTTATCTGATAGTTGTATCGCTTCAGTGACATCATTAGAGATTTCGGTTAATTTTGTAATATCTCTTGTACCGCTTATCTTAATTGTTACAACTTTTACATCCTTTTCTTGGGAACAGTACTTTATAAACGGCATCTGGATTTCTATATTATGTTCTTGTTCTGCTTGGAATCCCGTGAAGAGTGAGTTATCATCCTCTACAATATTACTATTGTCCACTATAGTGTTTGATAATTCTCCATCTATTTTCAAATTCCCTAAGGGGGTTTCCCATTCACCTTTACTCATTAATGCCACTTTAGAATAACCTATGTGATCTGTGCCTAAAACTATTACAGTATCGGGAATTTTTTCTTTAAATAAGTTTAGGTAAGTAAAAGCAGCACAAGGTCCAGAATAATCCATTCCAGCATGAGGCGAAACCCCCCCAATACATTTTCTCTCAGGTTTATTTAAGGATGAAAATTCCTCCTTAGGACCAAATTGATCATCGGTAAAATATCTCTGTAAAGCGGTAAGTAGCCCTTTTTCAGAGCTTTGATACCAACTTCCAGCATGAGATGCTTTTCTAAGAACCATTTTCTAAATAATTAATCGTTTTTATTTCAATATTAAAATTATTATTTTGAAGCTTAAATAGTTTAATCTAACCGTAGTGAAATTGTAAGATTTATTAAGTTATAGATTATAACTATGTAATGATGAATGAAGTAAAGGAAAATCAGATCTCTCTTGATGATATTGAAATACCCGAAAAAATACCTACCAAGTTTATTAATTCGAGAGTAGTCGTTTTCAATCCGTTATATGCATCGTATCTTTATGTAAAGAAAGGATTTTTTGGATCTCCACTTGGTATAAACAAGCCACGATTAGAGTATTTTTCCAAACCAAGTGAATTATCATTGATAGAGGCATACTATCTATTAAATAAGAATGAAATCACTATTTTTGATGTAAAGGAAAATAAAGAGCTAGATCCTAAGGAGTTCTTTAAAATTGCAAAGAAAATTCATCATAAATTTGAAGAAAAATACATAATTTATAAAGATTTAAGGGATAAGAAATATGTACCTCGCCCCGGGTTAAAATTTGGAGCCGATTTTGTGGTTTATCGTCGCGGTCCGGGTCTTGAACATTCATTATTCATGGTTCATGTCTTACCTCATGACTCTGAAATTACAGCAATAGATATGGTACGAGCAGGAAGACTTGCGACGTCTGTGAGGAAAAAATTCGTTATTGCAAATCCATTGACAAATTCGTATTACTTTTTTGAGTGGTTTAAACCATAACTTCTCTTGAGAATATTCAATCTTTAATTTTAATATATACTGATTGATCGCAACCTTCGAACTACATCATCTTTAATTCTTTCTATTTTACGGATATCTTCGTTCGGTATGGTTTGATGTATCCTCACAATTTTATTAATAAGATCTTGATCGAGTATGTTTTCTATTAGAACTCCACGTCTCACAAGTTCTTGACCTTCGTTATAAATTAATAAAATTAATTTAATCAATGCCAGCAATTTTCTTGCTGTGGTATAATTGTCGATCTCTTCAAAAGCACTCTGAATTAAAAATCCGTTTTTTATTAATTTAGAGATAAAGAGAATTAATTGTTGGTGCTCTGGTAAATTTTTTTCACCTAATAATTGGATCACATATTTCAGTTCCTGTTCTTGAGCAAGAATATCATTTACTTGCTTTCTACATTCTTCCCAGTCAATATCTATTTCTGGCCAGTCAATATCTCTTTCAAACCACCAGTTAGCAATATAGGTGGGATAGTTTGAATAAGAATCTAACCAATTAATGGCCGGATAATGTTTTAAGTAGGCTAAACTTGGGTCAAGTGCCCAAAAAACTTGAACTAACCTTTTGGTTGTAGATGTAACTGGTTCACTAAAGTCGCCAGCGGGAGGAGAAATCGTCCCAACGATTGTCAAAGATCCAGTTATCTCATTTCCTAGATGATCTTTTCCTAGTGCTTTCACCACTCCAGCACGTTCATAAAAACTAGAAAGCTTAGAGGGTAAATAAGCAGGGTATCCTTCTTCTGCAGGCATTTCTTCCAACAACCCTGAGATTTCTCTAAGAGATTCAGCCCATCTTGACGTACTGTCCGCTAGTACTACCACATCATATCCCATATCTCTATAATATTCAGCTATCGTAACGCCAGAAAAAAGGCTTGCTTCTCGTGCTGAAACTGGCATATTAGAAGTATTAGCTATAACAACAATTCGCTGTAAAAGGGGAGTATTGCTTCTAGAATCTATTATCTCAGAAAATTGTTTTAGGATGTTGGCGATCTCGTTTCCAGGTTCACCACATCCAATAAAAACAACGATATCAGCATTACACCATTTAGCTAACGATTGTTGAATGACTGTCTTCCCAGTACCGAATCCCCCTGGTATAGCTGTAGTACCTCCTTTGGCTAAAGGAAATAGCAGATCTATAACACGAGTTCCGGTTATTAAAGGGGTGCTTGGATTTTCTTTCTTTTTGAAAGGTCTATTTATTGTCACTGCCCATTTTTGTAGCATTGAAAATGATTTTTCGGTACCATCATCAATCAATCCATAAATCTCATCAATAATAGTATAGTCCCCTTCTTCAACAATATAGGAAATCTTGCCAGAGTGATCTGGAGGAACCATTATTCTATGTTCCAAGGCTTCTGTTTCTTGTACAGTTCCTATGATATCTCCCTCATTGACTATATCATTTACTTCTCTTAAAGGAATAAAATGCCATTTACGTTCTCTTGATAAGGGTGGATAGGTTATCCCTCGATCTAATATTCCAGAATCTAATTCTTCAAACACTCTTTCTAAAGGTCTTTGGATTCCATCAAATACACTTGCGATTAATCCAGGACCTAGCTCCATAGAGAGGGGTTCATTCAATCCCACAACTTCTTCATTTAATTTTACTTTCATTGTGTTTTCGAAGCATTGAGCAATTATATAATCGGGGAAAATCTGTATTACTTCAGCTAAAATGTTATGATCCCTAATCTTAATCAAACTATGGAGTTTCACAACATTTTCAAGACCCTTTATCCTAACTAAAGATCCGTTTATCGCTGAGATATAGCCATAATTATTTTTATCAACAGATCCATTCATTTACTTCATTCTCTCATTTTTCTTTCATTTTTTATTTATAAAACTTAAATTTTTAGTACTTCATCTGCTTGTTACAAAAGGGACAACGTTTAACAAAACTTGGAATCGTATTTCGGCATTTTTCACATTTTAATATCAAAGGATTGTTGTAACTCGCATCGAGATTGACTGGTCGAAAGATTTTAGGTTGAGGTTGTTTGTTTTCTTCGGGGGCTAGTTTAAGCTTCTGCTGATTCATTGAGGATCGTCTTTTCCTATCAGGATACATTCTAGAATACAACGTTCTTTTACTCTGTCTAAAGAATGGACCAATTGAGACTAAAAACAAGAATAGGAATATGATTAATAAAACATATGGATTAAATCCAAATTTTATTAGAATAAAGTACAGAATTATCAAAAAGGAGCCATAAATCACTAAAAATATCAATCGACCTATAAGCTTCTTCCGGGGGATTTCTTTTTTTTTAGTTTCTGTCACTCTATATCTTAAACCTATACATTTTGTCTTAAATTACTATTGATATTAAAGCCTAGTCATACTTTTTCGAGATGTAATTAATTGCCTTTTCTATCTCTTCCTTTACAGATTTTGTATCTATCTCTCTCTCGATTTCTTCATAAATGACATCTCTTTTTACAATCCCACTGAATTTCATTATGGAAAAATCATTATCCAAATAAAATGGAAAGTAATCTATGCCTGAACCTTGATAAAATTTAAAGAAAAACTCGTAAAATGTTAATCTCAAAGAGTTGATAAAGACTAGTATTCCTTCTATTAGTATTACGACAATATTTCCAAAGACTAAACCGATAGTATTTACTATCTCAGTCCCAACATTATTTCCTTCAATCAATCCTGCCATTGCATTTATTGCAAATAAAAGGGAAATGTGTGCTAAAGCTAAAGCTAATATTCGTATATATGAAGCAACATTACTTATAACTGATAAAACGGTATCAAAGGCTTCTATGGAACCTTCACCTAATAATCCCCCAAATGATTCCTCCTGCAAATAAGAAATCTTAAGTAATTTTCCAAAAGGTTTCAACAGTAGTAGTAGAACTCCGGGGATCATAACTAGAAGTATTGGATAGGGTGCACCAATCCAACTATTAATATCAAAACCATAATTAAATAATAGTACTGCCCCCCCAGTTAATAATAATATTTTTACAAGAGAATCACTTAGAGCTAAAAATTTCCTCTTTTGCTTCCAATAATTTAAAAATTGAATAAACCACCCCAAATTAATTTGAAACACACCAATAATAATCGCAAAGTAGAACACATCCAAAATATTATCAAGAGGGCTATAAAGCGTCAAGTTTAGATACGGTATTGTAACGGGTTCCAAATGGAAGTACACTTGTCCGAAGATTTCAATTTCATGTCTACCGAAGAATTCTCCGTACAAGAATCCGATAAAGAAAGCAGCCCAACCGCAAAAGAAAATTATCCAACTAAGACGTAAAATATCTCCCTTACGTTTCCTATATACTAATGCCCCAAGTAGTCCTGAAATAATAAGGACAATACCATGCCCAATATCCCCAAACATCAAACCAAATAATAGGGGAAAAGTAAAAGCTATGACCGGAGTAGGATCGATTTCATAATAAGTCGGAGTACCATATAATTTTGTGAGCGTCTCAAAAGGTCTTACTAAAAAGAAATTCTTCATTACGGTAGGAGTGATTTCTCTTAAATCGTTGGATTTTTCGTCTAATTCATCCTCCTGAACGGTCGATGGTTGTAATTTTGGTTTTTTTCCTGATTCTTTAGCTCCTTTTTTTTTTGGACTAAAAGTTTCAAATGTAGGCCGTTTTTTTGTAATGTCGATCGATTCAATAGTAATATTATCCTTAAATATTTGGAATAAAGTTTGAATAGTCTCTTCCTTCAGTGGTCTTGGTACAAAAAACTTTAGAACTAAGCGATTTAGGGAAGACCTTTCAAATTGACGTTCTGCCCAATTATACTCCTCTATATTCTGAACAACTTCACCAATTCCAGCCAGCTTTTGTAGATTATCTTGCACTATACGAGTTTGTTCTTTCTGATATCGAGAAACTAAATTCCCAATAAAATTAATTTCTTTAGTTATTCTTTGAAAGTTAATACCTTCTGGAGTAAAATACTTCTTTAAAATCGGTACTTCCTCAGAATGGATAATACGTATTCTTGCATTAAATTCGTTTTCTAATCCATACGGATAAAGAATGTAAAATCCAATTCTATCGGGTGAGAGTTCAAACGTATCATAAAAATTGGGAAATTCCGAGGTGTCAAACAGGTTTTGCAGGTTAAACAAGTTTTTAGTGAATGTTGAAAAAACCCGTAATTTAAATTGATTGAGGCTATAAATTTTATCTGCATTCAGATCTAATTTTTGGAGTGTTCTGTAACTGATTTGGATAGCCTTTAATTTTTCTAACTCAATATTCCCTTGAGCAATATATCTCTTTAATTCAATAATTCTGTTTGTGTAAAAATCAATTTCTTCAACTAAATGGTTAATAAGTTCTGTTAAATCTGTAGCTTCAAATATAACTCTTTTGTCTTCTTGAACTTTTTGATTTGAAAGATCGTATGAGGTGATACCTAATCGATTGTAGAGAGAATTTAAATTTTTTCTTAAAGATTTAATTTTTTGGTAAATTGGATCTTTTTCTTCTATTTCCCTCTTTAATTTAGGTTCTTCTCTTGATTTTAGGTGAGCGATATTCATATTGGATAATTCAATTAGAAACTGATCCTTATAACTCTCATTAATCTCAGCTTTTAATAGACTAAACTCATCTTTTTTTCCCATCGATTAAATCATTCTCCCTTAATTTTTTGTTTTTTTAAGATTAGATCCTTTGTTTTTTTCAATCTCACGTAATTTTCTCTTTCATTTTCTTCTAAAACTTCTCTGATTTGTTTAATATTGACTCCTAATCGGGGAATTATCAGATTCTTTAACCCATTTATCCTACGATTGACTTTTTTAAAAGTAATTGCATACTTTAAGGTTAAATCTTCAATTTCAGAAAATAATATGAGAGCATTGAAAAAATCTTTTATGATTGTAATTAAATCATCTAAAAAATGACTTGTATCCTCAAAAGTGTAAGCGGGAAGTTTTTCTTCTTGAAACAGGTCATATTTTATTTTAGGGGACATTATTCCTGCTTTTTTTTGGTATTGAATATCAATTTTAGGTTTAAATTGAACTCGACTCAAGCTACTGATTAAATGTACCCCATTTTTACCCATTTCTTTATATGTTTGATTTAATTTTAAGAGAGATTGTTTAAAAAGAGAGAGAAAAACTCCTCTAGCTTCGCTAAATTCTTCCCATAGTTTTTTAATTTGAAATGTTAGTTGTTCACGTCTAAATTCGAGAAAGGACTCTCCCTTAACAGCAAAAGTTAGCCTTTTCTGAAGCCCAATGAGATTTGATTTAGTAGCTTTGATATCCTTGAAACTGATACTTTACACCTTCGGTTCATAATATTTATCTATAAATTTTTGACGAATCCTAAATAATTGGTTTGCAGATAAGTTTGAGAGAACATCCCAAGCAATTGTAAATGTTTTACCAAAATCACGATTTTCATCAGCCTTTTGGTTGAGGAAAGTTTTTTCAAAATCCAAACCAAATTTTAGGATATTTCTTTGATCATAATTTAATCCGTCTTCCCCTACAATGGATATAAGGTCCTTGACTTCCAAATAATTTGAATAAGAAGCTAATAGTTGTGAGCTTAGATCTGCATGATCTTCTCTTGTTCTTTCTCCACCGATTGCATCCTTCATCAACCGGGAAATTGATGAGAGTACTTCGAAAGGAGGATATATCCCCTTCTTATGGAGATTCCGACTTAGAACTAATTGACCTTCAGTTATATATCCTGTAGTATCAGGAATTGGATGAGAAATATCATCATTTGGCATTGTAAGAATAGGAATTTGAGTTATAGATCCCTTTTTTCCTTTAATTTTACCAGTCCTTTCATAAATCGAAGCAAAGTCTGAATAAATATACCCCGGGTATCCTTTTCTACTAGGTATTTCTTCCTTCGCAGAGCTGAGTTCTCTTAGAGCTTCAGCATAATTTGTCATGTCGATTAGAATAACTAATGCATGCATATCCTTTTCAAATGCAAAATATTCGGCAGTGGTCAATGCAACTCTGGGGATAATTAATCTTTCAATTATTGGATCATCAGCAAAATTGATAAAAGAGATTATATTTTGAACAGTCCCACTTTCTTGAAATCGATTTAAAAAATAGATAGCCTCGTCTTGAATTATCCCAATACCACAGAAAATTATAATGAAAGGTTCCTCAGATACGACTTGGGCTTGTGTGGCGATTTGAGCTGCTAATTTGTTATGAGGCAGACCTTGTCCACTAAACAACGGGAGTTTTTGACCCCTAATTAAGGTAAACAATCCGTCTATCACAGATATACCCGTTTGAATTACATCTACAGGATATTCTCTAGCAAAAGGATTGATGGGAACTCCATTAATATCTCTTTGAACATCTGTTAATATATCTGAGCCCAATGGGGATTTTGTTCGTATATCAATTGGTCTTCCTAATGAATTAAAAGTGTGACCAAACATATCTTTTGATATCTTAACATTAAAAATGTCTTCTGTGAAAATTATTTCAGCATTTTCCGTAGATAGCCCAGAGGTATCCTCAAAAACTTCTACAATGAGTATTTCCTCACTCATATTGATAATCTGTCCGGTACGAACTGTGTCATCATCGGACCTAATTTTAACAATCTCACCATATTGAGCATCGTGTTCATTTTTAAGGAATAAAAGGGGCCCAATAATCTGCTGGATCTTCCTATAAATTACACTCATCTTGTTTACAACACTCCTTGAGTAAGCTTTAAAGATGCTATTTCATTAAGCATCATGGTTTTAACTTGTTCAATTTTCTCAAATTTATTATTTGGAATACTACGATTCATTCGTAGGATAATATTAACTGCTTCCATTGATTTTATATCCTCTATCATGAATCCTTGGTTTAGTAATTCTTTACTTTCTTTGAATAGTAAAAGAATAATCTTAATCATTCCTAACAATTTCTTAATTTCTGTAAAATTATCAATATCATCAAACGCATTCTGAATCAAAAATCCATTTTTAATCAACTCGGCTATAAAAATAACCAATTGTTGGTTTTCTGGTAGATTTTCTTCACCTATCAACTGTCGGATATATTTCAATTCATTGTCTTGAGAAAGAATCTCGTTAGTTTGATTACGACATTCTAACCAATCGATATCGATTTCAACCCAATCAATATCTCTCTCATACCACCATTCCGAGATATAATCAGGATAATTGGAATATGAGTTTAACCAATTAATAGCAGGATAATGTTTGGAATATGCCAGAGTTGCGTCTAGAGCCCAAATACCTTGTACAAAATTTTTTGTGGTAGCCGTTACTGGCTCACTAAAATCACCCCCGGGTGGGCTGATCGAACCGATGATACTTAATGAACCTTGTCTTTCTTTATTGTCCTCATCTGTACCTAAAAGTCGTACGAATCCTGCTCTTTCATAGAACCTGGAAAGTCTTGAGGGAAGATATGCAGGATACCCTTCCTCTGCAGGCATTTCTTCTAACAATCCTGAGATTTCCCTAAGAGATTCAGCCCATCTTGAGGTACTATCAGCAAGTACTGCAACATCGTATCCCATATCCCGATAATATTCAGCAATAGTAACCCCTGAAAAGATACTTGCTTCTCGAGCTGAAACTGGCATATTAGAAGTATTTGCCAGAAGTACAATCCGATTCAATAAAGGCTGATCAGTCTTTGGATCAACGATTTCTGCAAAATCCTTTAGTACGTCGGCAATCTCGTTTCCCCGTTCCCCACATCCGACGAATATAATGATATCAGCATCACACCATTTAGCTAAAGATTGTTGAATTACCGTTTTTCCTGTGCCAAATCCTCCTGGAACGCCAATTGTACCCCCTTTTGTTATAGGAAATAGGAGATCTATTACACGAATCCCTGTAATTAAGGGTTCGTTTGGAGACATTCTCGCTTTGAAGGGTCGACTAGATGTTATAGGCCATTTTTGTAACATGGAATAAGAGGTTACGTTATTATTGTTCTCCAATTGATAAATTTCATCCTCGATAGTATAATCCCCTTCATCAGCCAGTTTTATCACCTTACCCGAACAATTCGGGGGGATCATAATTTTGTGTTTAATGATTGGAGTTTCTTCAACGAATCCTATCATATCCCCAGCTGATACATTCTGATTAACCTTATTTAAGGGAGTGAAATGCCATTTTTTAGTTCTTGATAGAGAAGGAATTTCTAATCCTCTAATTAGTCTTCCATTACTAAATTTTTCAAAGGCTTTTTGTAATGGTCTCTGGATCCCATCAAAAATGTTTCCTAATAACCCTGGAGCTAATTCCATTGATAGAGATTCATGTAAGTTAAGAACTTCTTCATTAATTCGAAGGTTGGTTGTATTTTCAAAACATTGACATACTATATGATCTGTATAAATTTGAATGACTTCTCCTAATATATTATGCTTACTTACCCTAACTAAATCATGAAGCCGGATATCTCGTTCTAATCCCTTTACTCTTATTAAAGATCCGACGATCGCTGAGATGTAACCGGAATCATTATTGTGTTCAGATTTGGAGTTGATCATATTCTCTCAAATATTCTGTTATTTGTTGTTTTTGATCTAGTATGAACATTTCATAGTCATTTTCAATCTCCTTAATTTCGATATCAGTGACTATTTTAGAGATCTCCATTTGAATAAACGGGGAGATTTTCTCGATTATACTATCAATTGTATAATCATAGGATATCACTCCTCCGATTAAGGAGATTTTAAATCCCCCAATATAATTTCTACGATCCTTGTTAATTTCTACGGGATTCTGAAAAAAATTTTCAATTTTATCATGTTCCTTTAAAAAGTAATTATAATCTCTATCATTGAAAATTAACTCAATCTCTCGAGGTTTACCTATGGTTTTTGTTACTGCCCCAATAGAATTCAGTAGAAAGTCAATATAGGCAAGATAATTTTTCTCTATTTTTTCTTCAATAAGGCTAAACAACGCTTTCTTTAGGTCTATAATTAGCTTGTTTTTTAAATTTAAGAACTTCTCCTTTCCTTTTAGAAGAGTAGAAGATAACGATTGATTAAGAAATTGTTCATAACTTTCAATAAATTGCTGCCTAAGTCTTAACGACCGTTCAGCTCCCCTTTCTAAAAACCTTTTTTTAATTTCTGCTTTTTGGAATAAAGTCTTCTGATTTAATTCTTTAATCTCATCCTGAGCCTTTTCCATTAAATAATGTCCCAGACTGCTAAATTTCTTCTTAAATTCTTTTTCTTCTGAAATCTTTATTCATCTCACTATAATAATACAATATCACTTATTGCTTCGAATATTTTGCTTAGAAGGGGATCATCTTTTTCTATATTTGGTCGGAAGATATCAGGAAGAATGAAAACAAAAGGCCTTCTATTATTTAGCTTAAAATCAATCAAGAAATCAACAAGTTCATCTGACAGTTGCATCGCTATAATTACCATCTCCAATTTTGATCGGTTTATTAAATTATTAAAAATTATTAAAAAATCGTCTCGATTTTCAACAACCGTACCTTGTATTCCTATTAACCCTAACATAAGTACGATGTCTTCATCTCCTATAATATGGACTTCACTATCTATCACTAAAAATCAATTCCCGCTTTTTCTATTATTAAGTTCTGAAGCTTCATAATACTATTTTTGAAATCTAACTCGATCTTACTGATCGCATCCTTAAGGCGCTCTTCAAACTTAATAGTTTTATTATTTACTTCCAAGGTAAGATTCCCTAAAGCTTGATTTACGAGTTCATTTCTAATAGCAACTAGTGATTCAAATTCTTTTATTTGGTCCTTCCTGAATTCTTCAATATCATTTAGATTCAGATCCTTAGCATTTTTTATTAAATCCTCATAGATATTTTCAATATCTTTTAAATTTTCGAATACATCCATCATTTCAACACTCTGTATTTTTCATGTAAGATTTTTACAACCTGAGGTAAAATCTTGATTTTAATTTCATTTTCTTTTTTAATTAACACTTCCATAATCCTGAAAATGGTATGATATTCGATATCATCAATCTTAATTTTAAAAACTCTAAAAAAATAATCTAGGTACAATTTTTCAAGTTCCCATGTTAAATGCTTTCTTTTTAGAGGAGTACGTTTTAACATAAGCTTAATATCTTTGTTTTTGTTCAAATGTTGCTCAAGATTGGTTAAATAATCATCAATACTCGTTAGATTCAACAAATCGTTTACAATTACTTCATTTAGGAACATATAATTATTAACTAGAAATTGAGAAAGGAGCTTCCTGTCAATGTTATTTCTAATTCCTCGATAAATCAAATTTAAATTATAAATTTCAGAACTGTATTTAATATAGAAAGAAATCATTTCCTTTTCTTTCTTATTTAAAAACTCCATTTCCTGCTGTAAATTGTCATAATACAATCGATCTAAGAATGCTTCCAGAACAAATATCTCATTAGTATTCTTAAAATAAAGAATCCCCTCCCTAATAGCTTCATTAAATTTGGTTGGTCTCATAAATAATTGAATCTCATCAAGGGATGATATCTCTATGAAATCTTTCATAAAAGCTGTATTTCCTAATAAATCTTCTACGAGATTATTAACTAATTGATTTTTTTCAGTTATACTCATCCCCAGAATCGTTCCTAATAAAACACGTTTGATGTTCATTATTTCATATTTGAGTAAATAACTTCTCAGGAAGATTCTAATATTCCTCGGAGAAACAATCATTATCTTCCCAATTAATTTGATATAAATATGAAATAACTCTCTTTCAATTTCCTCAATACTATATGATTTTATGTTAAGTCCGGGATAATATCTACTAATAGCTTCTATAAACTGATTGATATCTTTAATTTCTTTAATCTTCTTGAGTGTTATTTCGTCTATTACCAATTGGTGCAAAAATCCAATTTTTATAATAGTATAGGCATAGGAGGGGACAATGATGCTCGTGGAATTTTCACCAAATTAAATTAATGGAAAAATATCAGATAAATCTGCTTTTTTATCAATTACTTATTTCATTGTAAGTAAGTTATCCTGGTGTGGGAATCTTAGTCCATAAGAGAATTGCCACAATCAAACCATATACAGCTAAAGCTTCACATAAGGCGACTACAAGAAATGATTTAAAGAATGCTTCTTCTCTTTCTGATAAAGCCGAAATTGCAGCAGTTCCTACGGTTTTTAAAGCCCAGGCACTCCCCAATACTGCAGAACTTACAGAAATTGCTACAGCAATTGCGAGGACCATTGTTGTTCCCGAATCATAATAATCGAATGTAGTTGGGAGTTGAGCTGATACAAACCGTACGATTCCATTTGAAGTGAATATCACTAAGATAACTAAAAACACTTGGAATGATACAAGCAATAGATAAAACTTGTGTT
>JAEOTL010000061.1 GCA_016839845.1 Promethearchaeota archaeon | reverse complement strand
TTTGAATCATATTCTGTTCCAGTTCTTTATAATCTTCGTTATCTGCAAGATTATTCTGGAAATTAGGATCTTCTTTGCGATTGAATAAGTAATTTTGTTTTTGCCCCTTACTATCTACCATTGCAGACAAAAATGCTGATGGGATTGGGACCTTCCATTGGGGGAAAACCGCACCTGGAATGAAAAATCCACTATCAACTTGTTTTGCTAATTGGGCAACCATATTTTCTGCCACATCATATTTGATATTAACTCCAAAAGCTTCACCTAAACCGCTTATAACGCTAGGAGACATGAACATAGAAAAGCTTGAAGAATACCAATGAAGAGGTTTTTTAGCATTAAAACCACGGATATAAGTTGTATCCCATGTAGTTAGATGACAGCCAGTTCCGAATACTCCATATAAAATATAATCTCTAATTGATTTTTCTTCTCCACTCATAACCGGTAATAAAGATTTTCCATCAACCATTACAGAATCCTCTTTTTCTGCCCCTAAGGCATGTAAAATAGTAGCTCGAAGATCCACAAGTGTAGAAAAAGTTGAAGAAATTCTTTTCTTTCCAGCCATTTCAGGATGATATATAATTAAAGGAATATTACCTACATCTTCAAAAATGGGATGACCTTTAGCAAATTGTTTGATCCCTTTCTCTGGCTCAGCAAGTGCATGTCCATGATCAGTTGTAAGTATTACCATTGTATTTTCCCAGAGATTATATTGATCCATTTTATCCCATAATTTCCCTAACCACCTATCTAACATGGTAACTTTTCCTTTATATTGGTTCCTAATAAAATCTAATTCTTCGTCCGAAACAGTCTTCATAAATTTAGTCAAAGCTTTTCTGTTTTGGTAAGGGGGCCAGCAAGTGAAATCTTCGTTATATGGACCATACATAGAGCGATATGGTTCAGGAACATAGAAAGGCTCGTGAGGATCAAAACTTTCGATATGAAGAAAGAATTTCTCATGGGAATGGTTTTTATCCAACCAATCACAAGCAGATTGCAATACTTTCGGACCATGAAAATCTTCTTCTCCCTTATAATCTTTTACATTCCTATAATACTGGAGAGTTCCTGTTTTTGAAGGCCTCCATTTTAATATAGATTTTAACCAACCAGGGTAATTTACTTCATCTTCTAGAGGTTCAGTATTTGCGTTGTCCATCTCATGTCCTCTAATAAGATCAGTATACATATAATTCTCATGATATCCATGAACTAAGCCTGCTTGTTCCCAATAATGGTAGTGATCCGTAACTAAAGCCGTAACAACACCTAACTTTCTTGCTTCTAAGGGTAATGGGCGATCAAAGGGCTCCATACTTCCCCAAAACCTCCAGAGAAATTCATTTTTCATTCCCGAAAAAAGCTCCCTACGGGCAGGCATGCAGGGTGCGGAGCATAGAAAATGATTCTCAAATACCACTCCTTTATCAGCAAGTTTCTGTATATTTTTAGTATCCACTTGCTGATTGCCATAAGGCTCAAGATAAGACTTGTTTAAACTATCAAAAAGAATAAAAATAACATTCATAATTATATCTGATATTTTGAATTATTTAAGTCTTTAAAATTGCTAAGAAAATTTATTTATTACAATTATTTAAATTAAGAAGAAATCCTTTTTTTTCATTTATTTATAAGAATTTTTGGATAAATTCTATACTTTGTGGTAAATCTTCAGCAGAAGATAATTCAATTATTAAAGCTCCTTTATAATCGTATTTTTTAATTATATTAAATATTTCGTTAAAATTAACTTTTCCTGTGCCTAAAGCAGGATGACTATCCTTTTCTTTATCATAATTATCAACTAAATGAATATTTTTGATGATTTTATGGAATTGCTCCCATAAATAACTAACATCCAAATCGTTTGTCCATCCGTGCGAAGTATCATAACAGAAGAAAAGATCGTTTCTATTTACAGCAGAAAAGAATTTTTCAATTTCTTTTTCTTTTAATAACATTAAAGCTTTTTTAGGCATATTCTCCATACAAACAATAACATCTAATTCAGCTACAGCATCTAAAAGTTTATTTACTGCTTTTATTAATTGGTTTGTATTGTAATTCTTAATAGAATTTATTAGGAAGTTGGCAACTCCTGGATGAATGACTAAAATATGAGCGTCAATCTCTTGGCATATTTTTGCGGTTTCTATGTAAGATTCTACGGACGCTTGAGAAATTTTATCGTTGTGAGAACACATCCCCATGTCAATAAAAGGTCCGTGAACTTGCTTCTTTATGGAAAAAGAATTGCATAAATCAATGAAT
>JAEOTL010000487.1 GCA_016839845.1 Promethearchaeota archaeon | reverse complement strand
TTCTACCTTCGAGTCGTATTAGAGTTATTTACTCATGCTATCAAAGGATTACATCTTAATGATTTTGTCCTTGCTGCAAAAATCAACCATATTTATCTGAACATGGGTGAATACAATGGTTAAAACCTCTTCTTGAAAATATTGATGAGTTTTTTTACTTGGCTATTGCTATGTCTTTTACGTATTCTTCTAATACTTTTTTAGCTAGATTAACAAATGCTTCTTCTACATTTTCGCCTGTTTTTGCTGAAGTTATTATAAATTCCACACCATGCTCTTTAGATAGTAAACGAGTTTCTTCCTCTGTGACTACAATTTGGTCCTTTAAATCAGCTTTGTTCCCTATTAAACAAAAGGGTTTCTCTCCTCGCTGTCCCCTAAAATCTTTTATCCATGATCCAAGTTTTTCAAATGATTCCCTATTAGTTAGATCAAAGATTACTAATGCTCCCATAGATCCGTCTAGATATAATTTCCGAAGCCTTCGGAAATTTTCTTGACCTCCCAAATCCCAGATGTTAGTTGAAACGGAATTGTCATCAATTTCTAAAAGTTTTTGAAGGATATTTACTCCCAAGGTAGATTTGTAGTCTTCGCGAAATTTATTTTCGATAAACCTATATACCAAAGAAGTCTTTCCAACTGAGGTTTCCCCCAATAAACAAATTTTAAACTTAAAATCTGTTTCAGTCATACCTTATGATCACTTGATTTCTTAAATATACCATAATAGTATGGATTCTTTCAGTTATTAAGTTTATCTCATAATTGTAAAAAAAATACTAGGTACTTTCTTATAGATAAATATCCTTATCTCATTATTTAATGAAAATGTATATAATATTGTGAAATTTTTACTAGCTATACATCTCAGGGGTTGATAATAAATTAATCCAATAATAGAAAGGATTGCGAGTAAAATCAAGGATGAAATCAAAACTCTGGATTTTATTGAAGGAATTGTGTTTTATGGGAGTCATGGCAGAAATGATAATAATTACTATTCAGATTTAGATACCTTCATCTATTATGATGAAACTGGCAAGATTAATCTCATATCAAGAGTGAAGGAGAAGATTCTTGAAATATTGAACAATGCTAATGAAGGGGTTCTAGATCATTTTGAAATTGATGACAAATGGCTTGTTTACACAGAGCACTCATTCATTAAATTAGAGATCGGAATTAAACATATTACTGAAGCGAAAAAAGATGCAATCTATATAATAGAGTCAAGAATCCAGAGCCCAGAACAAGCTATTGTTTATGATAAGAAAGGCAGAGTAGAAAAAATCTATTCTGAGAATTGGGTTAAACTTGATGATTTTGAAAAATTGAAGCAACGATTTGTCTCAGAAAGTCACAAATTTATCTACTATTTTGAGAACTCTCTTTCAAGTTTAGGAGAAAGTAATCTATATAGAACATACTTTAACTATATTCTGGCGTTTAATACCTTGGTTACGCTACAATCAATTGTACTTGGAAATTATTATAATTTATACCAACCAAGGAAAGTTTTATGGAGCCTTTTTCAAAATGGCGGTTGGAAATCGGTATCAAAATATCTTCAAGCTACGGCAGGAATGAATAGACCTGATATTGTAAATCGCAAGGGTAAATTAAGGGACTTGTTTCTTGAAGTTATTGAGCAAGGATTAAAATACTTTAATTTAGAGAATACCTTACTATTACGTTTTCGGCGACTCCTTGAGAATTTTGATGCAAAATATCCTCAATTCTCAAATCTTCGAGATATTTCGTTAATCCCGAACTTATATTCAGACACAATTAGCATTAAGGAAGGTCTGATATATAGGACCACCTCATTATCACAATATGATAAAGAACTGGTAAAGAAGTTTTTACATGATAATGATATAAAAGTCATTTTAGACTTACGAGGAACAAATGAACTTGAAAGATTTGTTCAATATAATAACTTTTATGAGGAAGAAATTAAAGATCTATATGTAAAAAACGTCCCCATTGAACCAAATGATGATCTTTACAGTGTATTCCTTGAGGATGGCCAAGAAGTGATAAAAATCGTCTTTGAAGATTATTTCTCAAAAGCTGCGACTAATAAGCTAATTATACATTGTGAAGGGGGTAAAGATCGTACGGGAATCCTTATTGCTTTATTGTTAGATTTACTTGGGGTGAGTCGAAAATTGATCATTGAAGATTACTTACTCTCTTTTTTGGATATTAAACGTGATTATATTGAATCTGTACTCAAAATTCTCGATGAGGAATATGGAGGGGTGAATAATTTCCTTGTTAATTATTGCAATGTTTCAAAAAAAGCAATTGATAAAATAAAAGAAACTTT
>JAEOTL010000148.1 GCA_016839845.1 Promethearchaeota archaeon | reverse complement strand
CTTATTTGACCAGAAGCACGTTGAGTAACGCCTCCTATCAATGTACCGTTTGTCTTGAACAGAGTTGAGTCAAGAGCATCACCACCACTTTCACCAAGGTGCCAAACACCAACATAATTTGATTTCCAGACACCTTGGGGATTTTCTTGGGCACTCATAGTAGCATTCCCATAATACATACGAATAATTGTGTCAACTGAAGGTGATAGAATTGGTATACACACCCAAGCCGCTAATCGAGCATGCGTGCTATTATAATTTTGATCAAAAAACTCAATTTCATGATGTAACCACGCAGTTCCATTATTAAACGCGATATCATCCCCGTCTGGTTGCACATTATCATGCAAATCTGAATCATAAATAGAGAGAAGAATTGGGAAATTAATATGATCAGTTGTTCCGACAACTTGGGTATGATCAATCGTGATTTCTTTAAAGTATTGAAAATCAAATATTGAGGGAACATTGACATTGTTAGCCCCACTAACAGAATAAAAATTATCAGGATCATTTTGATTTGTATATTCTGTTTTGATCCAATCTGCAGAGCGAACAACATTAGAAATGCGAACCTCATCAATAAGTCCATCAAACTCTTGATCATCCAGCCCAATCCGGACGGGATCAAAATTACCTGTAATTGAACCCGAATGGGGGCTACTTAACACTTCATTTCCATCAACAAATATAGTTGCACTAGACCCATCATATACACCTACAACATGATACCAAGTTGTTAATTGTTTGTTACTATCACTTACCCATACTTGGCTTGATGTTTCTACACTAAAAGAAAATTTTCTATTTCCATCCCAATCTTGAAAAAGTTTGTAACAATTTCCCTTACCCACAATTCCTGTTCCCCATTGTGGAGCTAAATCTTCTTGTAATTGCACCCAAGCCTCTATTGTCACGCTAGTTCCGGTAATCCGGAGACTAGAGCTACTAACAACATTAATAAAATCATCAGTCCCATCAAATTCTTGAGCATATCCAATTTTTCCAGAAATTTGTGTAGGAACATAACTAGGGAACCCACCTCCCCCTCTTCCATTATTACCATTTGAGGAACTATCTTTAAATTCACCAAAGACACCCGTTCCAAATTCTCTTAGATGCCAAACTGCAGCATAGCCATTATTCCAAACTCCATAATTTTGTTGAGTTTCCATAAAGGGATTCCCATAATACATCCGAATAATAGTATCTAAAGATGTAAAAAGAACAGGGATACGAACCCAAGCAATCAATTGAGCATGTGTACTATTATAGGTTTGATTAAATAATTCAATCTCGTGATCTAGCCACTGAAAACCATTAGAAAACGCAATGTCATCCCCATCAGCTTGAGTATTATCGTGAAGATCCGCATCGAAAAGTGATATTAATACTGGGAAATCAACAAGATTTTCAGTCCCTGAGATTTGTGTATGATCAATCGTTAATGTTTTGTAATACTCATAATCATCAGCATTATTTGGATGGTTTGAAGAAGTAATAGGATTTTCTTCATCGGGAAATTTCTCAGTATATCCTTTATCAATGTTTTTGTTATATATGGTAAAAAAAAGAGCATTAAAAATCAATGGAAGAATTATCAAAACTAGCAGAAAACCAATAGATTTGGTTCGATTTTTAAATCTTTTGAATCTTTTTCTATAAACTATCATCTCATACCCTTTATTTTGATATTTATGTCAAACCTTCTTAAAAAACAATAGATAATTTGAGTATTTATTTTTAGAGGAACTTTCTAGATAAGGAAGAAAAAAATTTTCTTAAATTCTAAATTAATTTTTTACTTTTCTTCTGATTTTAAGTTGAAATAGGTTTCTTCAAGTATATTAAGATACTGGATTAGAACTTTGTCGGATTTAGATTTTTGTTCGTTCAAAACCTTAATTACGTTTAACAAGTATTTTGGAAAAATGATATTTATATGAAAGTCGGTAAGGAGGGTATAATACTCTACTCCCTTCTCATCTTTAAAGACTTTTATCAAATTTATATCCCATAACTTTCTCAATACGCTATAAATATCACTAACTCCTTTATTTTTTAATTTCTCGAAATCTTTCATCGTAACTATCGCTGTTCTCAATAATCGTACTGTTTCATAAACTTCTGGTTCAATTAACCTATCAAGAAGCTTAATCGTATCTTCTTCCGTTGGATAATATGTGTTGAAGAATTTCTTAACCTCATCTTGATATGACTTAGCTAACTGAGCTGGGAGACCATTATTCGTTGGATCTCTAAATAGTTTGTCTGGTGGAACACGGAGCATAAAAATATCTTTTGTAAGAAAGATTACTTCAGACGGAATTCCTTTTACCGAAGCCACTCTAATCATTTCAATTTTTATAAGTTCAGCCAATATCGATTCTAAGTCAATGATACCTTCTAATTCTCTATCTTTCACCCATATGTTCAATTCCGACTTAGTAATTACGCCATAATCTCTTAAGATATTGATGATCATTAGTTTGATGGAATCCTGATAATAATAGATAAGATTTTGTTCGTAAGAAAGAGAGGGATAGACTGACAGCCGTTGGAAAATTAGGGGCACCATTTCTAGATAAAGGTCATCTTCAAGGTTGTGTAGTATTATTGGTGCGACATTTGCCATTGCTCCTTCGTACATATCAGGATCATCCTCTTCACTTAAAATTAAGATGATATAATAACCTGTTTCGGGGCCAGTATAATATGATAAGACACTTAAGTTCCCCCTTAACAATGTAATTAAACCTTTTTCCCCACTGTATTCATGGGTTCCATAGATTTGCATCAAAGTTTTGTCAGACACATCTACATCTTCAGGATATTTCCCTAAGAGTTCTGCTCCTATTCTCTCATCCCATTTCATTAATATTAGTCCCAATGGTTTAAATTCATGTTCCTTCTCGATACGCGTTATTTTTGGGATCTTTTTGCTTTTTTTAATTTCAAGACCCAAGATATCTTCCATCGAAAGCCCTATATTGCTCCATTTATCTTTCACTATCTCCCCCACAAATACTTCTTTTGGGGAATATAGGAGCGATTCTGAGACTTCTTTGCCGTCTTTAATTCTCTTTTTTAGTTCTCTTACATTTTTAACAAAGATTGGGATAGTCGCATTTTTATAGACTCGATACCCAACGATGCTCCCGACAACAGCAATAATAGCAAATACGATTATTAAAAAGTAAAATGTAGGCATACCAGGGAAAATTTCTTCCATTTCTACTACAAGCGTGATAAATAATTCTTCTGAGAAATAATCTTCTCTTGAGATATTGATAATTCCCGTAAGAGTTGTTGAGCTGAAAAATGCATTTACGCTGCTTGTAGAGTAATTAAGTCCGTAAATACCATTGGTAAGTTCAATAAATTGATATTCATTTCCTTTTATTGTCAATATTATAGAGGCATTTAACAGAGGGATCCCTTCTCTCGTAGGATCAGTTAAGTTTATTTTGATTGGGATTATATTCCCTTGAACAACCCTGGTTTGATAATTATCAAAAGCATTACTTAAAGAATATTCAAGTTCTCGTTTCTTAATAGATAAACGAAGCATAGCATTTTTATACTCATAGTTATCCTTATCCAGTGTTAATATTATTAGGTACTCCCCAATGATTCTGTTTTCAGAGTCAAAATCTAAAACAACAGCCCCATCATATTTTTGAATTAATGTCCCTTCCCCTCGATGGGTTACATTCCCTTCTTGATCATATCTCTCCCACATGTAATTTTGTGTTGTTAAATCTGTAATCCTCGCCCTTGTTAAAGTATCCGTATATAAGAATGTAAAGTTGATATAATCTCTAACGTACATGGATTCGATCACTTTAGCTATTGTCGATTCTCCATTTATTAAGGTTAAACGGTTCATTATTATGAAATCCAAATTTTTTATTGCTGAAATATAACTTTCTTTATTTACGGAAAATTGTATGGTGTAATGGTCTGAATCGATCAATGAAGTGTCTATTGCTTCCCAATAATACCCCAAATCAGGATAGTATTCAACTGCTCCATATATATTAGGTGCTTCTCTTATTTTATATGTGACCACACCCAAAGTCTCATAATATACTGTTCGTGAATAACTAATTTTAAAGGAAAGAGTAAAGTTAACTGGTTGATTAGTTTCTATAACAGAAGTATACAATGTATCCTTGGTTAAGTTATTTAAGGAAAATGTCCCCTGACCTATAAGAGTATTCGAAATTTGAAATATCTGACCACCAATCGTAACATTCATTGCAACTTGAGAGGGAAGGAAGTATTGACTCCCATTTCTTACTCCATTAATTAGAAGTTGTGCATAACTCTCCTCCCATTCATGATCATTTAAGCTTAATAAACAACTTCCTCCATTAGATATGTTTTGGTGTATATTTGTTGTATTTAAAGTTTCTAAATATTGATTTTGGTAAAATACTTGAACATACTCAACCGTTATCATTGCTTCAAAGATAATGGATGGATTACTCTCGACTGTAAATAAATATTGATTATCCTCCGGATAAATTATTCTGTCATCTATAATTAATACCCCATTCCCTTCAGAATCCCCAGAAAAAAGCGAATATTTAACTCCCTCAACAGTAGAAATATTTAAATTCGTGAGAGTTGATAAATTGACTTTTTGCCAGGAAGTGGTATTGTAGCAATTTTGAATAAGAAAAGTGATATTTTTAATTGCCCACCCTTCAGATTCTGATAAAATGGAAATTGAGTTTGAAATGTTGTATTTTACATATTGAATATTAATATGATCTCTAATAAAGCATGCATCGGCAATAACATCTATCGTGTTATCAAATGTACCACTAATCAAAAACTCAAAATTATTGTTAGCGCTTGGGCTACCTTGGTTCAAATTTAAGGTTATGCCTTCCCAAACACCAAGATTATAATCCCATCCTGCATGATTGGAAACGTTAAATACTCTATTAACACCAAAGGGATCTAAAATGGATAAATTAATATCAGACATATTGACATTCCATGAAATGTTATAAATATTGAATATAATTTGGGATAGATTCCAATTAGTCTTAATATCTGGGAGAGAGAACTTAAAATTATGATCTATACTTTGATAAATGTTAGTTTCAGTAGTAAAGCTTTCAGAAATTTCACCGTAAGGTTTTACCGAGAAATCGATACTGTCTGCCCAATAAACTGATTGAACTGAATCATCATTTTGCGATTGGTTTAGAATTAATTGGTTTTTCAATATACTTAATTGCAGAAGGAAATCTTGAGGGATTGAATACCCTGATTTCTGAGCTGAGATAAAAATCAAATAAGTTATATCACTTTCCAAACTTTCTGTGTTGATAAGTGAATAGTGAGTTCCTGTGTAATCTGTTTCAATGCCTAGATTTCCAGAATGAATAAGATCTGCGCCCTTATATATTTCATATAACATTACATCGCTATAAGTAGGCCCTAATAAGCTTTCAGCACCTATTGCTTTACTGACATTAAATAACATCCTTAGAATCAACTGAGAGCCCCATTTAACAGAAATATAATCTGTTGGATTTAAAGAGATAAGTTCTGTCTCATAATTTTCTAATGAAACTTGAATGTATATCGAAAAGTCCTCAGTGGCAGACACTGTAAAATTAACTTCTGAAACTAACGTTTTAGTGATAGATGTCATATTAAACAACCTCAAAGCACCAAAGAATACAAGTTGTAAAGAATAATTCCCATTTATCCCTGAAGAATTCAACCATCTTAATGTTGCTTTCCCATCGTTATCTGAAGTTAGGTTAACAATACTTTTCCCCGTATTAGTAGCAGTTAATAGTAATTTAACACCACCAACCGCTTCTTTAGTGATAAGGGTCTGAATATCAAAGTTAATTGTTGTTAAACTCACTTGGACTTGAATTGAAGAATTTGGAGTTGTTATATCCCCTGAACCAACTCGAATAATTTGTGGTTCATAATTAATATCTTGATAGAAGATTGTGTAATTATATTGATATGGAAGGGTTTCTACCCACCAAAATCGTGCGTTTCCATTACTATCAATCGTGCAATTTTGCAGTTCATGACTGCTATTGCCAACTACAATCCACCCACTATCAATGAATGTGCCATCAATATCAACAACTTTGATGAAATTTGATCCTACATCACAAATCAGGGTGACAATTTGAGACGATTGATTAATTGAAATAGCTTTAGATGTAACATTTACGGTTTCTATATGGTTTCCTATATCTGATATTATTGTTGCCGTAAAGTTATATTCTCCCTGAATTAAATTCATGAATGAAGCATTACCATTAGAATCAGTAAGGTTACTTCTTATTCGTTTAGTTTGATTGTATATTGAAACATTTGTAAAAGGGAGGGAATTTCCGTACAGATCAATCGTATTAACTTGAAGATTGCTATACTTTACTCCCGGTAAGCCTTGTTCTGCTCCTATGGAGTAAAAAGAATTAGGATCATATTGATTATAATATTCCGTCTTAATCCAAGTAGATGAACGAGTTTCATTTAGAACCCTCACTTCATCCAGAAGTCCGTCGAAATCATAACTAGGATTAGCACATTGAAAATCTATATCACCATCTATGCTAAGGATTGTGCTTATATCTGTTCCCGTTTGAACTTCGGTACCATTTTTATAGATCCGAATTCGATCATTAGTTCTATCAACTATTCCAACGATATATATCCAAGAATCGAAAGTTACACTGGCGCTAGGGCTACCAACATTACTACTTCCATCAGTAATATGAAATGACATACTATCACCTGCCGTTGTAGTTCCAAAACAATACCCCGGGTCAAAAGTACTAGAGGCACCCTTATAAAGAGGAATTTGTACTGCCCCCGTATTTATATCAACATTTATCCACATACTAACCATAAAACTTTCTATACCAAAATCAAGATGACCATCAGCAGGATCTCCCACATTGAAAGTACCATCAGTTCCATAATTATATGCATTACTGATTTGACCTGCAGATGGCCGTATTACTGTTCCTGTAATTAAACCATTCTGATTGTAAGAAGTAGAATCCAGAGTAAATCCACTTGATTCTTTTAGAT
>JAEOTL010000486.1 GCA_016839845.1 Promethearchaeota archaeon | reverse complement strand
GTTTTGTTATTTTTATTTAGGAGAGTCTCTAGATATGTACTAATAGGTTTAGCTAGTTCCGCGTCTTTTCTTGAAATTTCTTCTATTCTCGTTAAAGCTAGTATTATTTCATCATCATTGTCTCCCTCGAGTACATTGATTAGTCTAGGGATAGCCACTTCTTTCATGATTTCATTAAGATACTTATCAACTTCTTTTTTTACGCTTCCGTAACTTTCCAGTTGCTTACTTCGAATATATTCAATGAAAATCAGTGGTAGTTCGATTGGCCATTCTTGCATTTTCTTCTTGGAAACTAGTTGAATTATCCCACCATCCTTCTTCCTAAAAACCTTTATATCCAATCACCTGTAGTGAGTTTTTCTGGTAAATATCTATCTGTCAAAAACTTAAATCCGTGAGAGGCAAAAGCTTGGATTTCTGCTTTAATTTTATGTTTCAACGCTAATTTCAGATCCTCTTCCCAGGCTTTGTTTTTTTTTACGAAATCTTCGCTTAAAAGATCTTTTGTGCGTTTTTCATCTTGTTTATTCATTTTTATTCTCACCTCTTGGGGGATTTTATATTTATCCAAGTCTCTCGTTAAAACGCCCAGAAGTTTTATATTAGGTGTTGCAAGAAATGGTGACTCATAACTCAGTCTTTTTGATCCTCTCAAATACACCGAATGAATATAGTGCCCATATGGATCACTATCAACAAGACTAAACACAGGCAAATTAAGTTCTTTGCTTAATCGTTTCAAAAACATTCGAACAGCTACATTTCCTACACCCTGAGCGGTTAATAAGATACAAGGATATTTTCTCCAAAATCTAGCTTCAGCTAAGCGCATCATTGCAGCATCTTTCTCTATTACTAATATAAATTCTGCATCAGATTCTATTATGTCAATATTATCTAACATTGGTGATATTGTCCACCCTCCACTTCCTAAACCTTCCAGATCAATAATGTCATTTCTATCACGTATCCTCAATCTCCCAACACATGTTCCTTTAGGAGCAGCTACTACGTGAGTTGAATTTCTTGTGGTATAGAGCATTGTGGCGACATCTTCAATACTTTTATCGCTATGTTTTTGTTCTTGAAACAAGTTAACGTCAGTATAGAATACTTCACGTTTTGTTGCATGGATATCTTCTCTTAGAAGTTCATTAACTACTTCTAACACTCTCATTAATCTTGTAATATCTGCAACACTTGTAAGACTATGAAATTGTTTCTCCATAATTTGTTTACCTAACAATAACAAATCGTTTTCTTCATCCCATATTATATTTACGCCTGATCTAGAAGGTAATTCTATTGAGGGTCTTCCAGTCTTATAAATTTTCTCGAGAACATTATCAACTAATTTATACAATCTGTTGAGAGTCTCTTTTCTATTAAGATCATCAATTTTTACGGTGTCTGGTGGTAAAGAAATTTCTTTTTTTTCTTTTCCTTTTTCTAGATATTCTAAATGAAGATCCTTAGCTGCGGTTAAATCATATTCGGTATTTTTTTTCTTTTGAGACATCTATTTACCCACCTTTCTTTAATTTCCAATGCTTTCTTCCTATTTTTATATCAACTATTACTTGGTCCTTTCGCTCCAATTCTTTAAGTTTGAGTTGGAGATATCGGGCATCCATCATATCTTTAATTTTCAATTTAAAAATTAAATGCTTTATATTTTGCCACTCATCAGAGAGAACTTGAAGAATTTTATCAGAAGTTATAAGAGGTAAAGTAGTTTGAACTGATTTTGGTTTTGGTGGAGATGGGGGAACCTTTTTCGCTACTGATGGTTTCTGAATGGGTTTTTTTAAAGGTTCGGGTTCAACGGTACTTGCAGGGGATACAAGGGGTTCTTCGATACTTGGTTTTTCAACTGGTTTTAATTCAGGTTCAAGTTCTTTCTTAATCCCATATGAGCGCATTATTTGTTGAATTATATCGATTTTTCTTGCTTTTGATGGTACTTCTAATCCACGTTCATTACTGTAATCTTTAAGTTCCTTAATAGTCCAATTGTTTAACGTTTTTTTAGAGATTTCTTCATCTGACAGTTTTGGTTTTGCTGTTATAATTTCTTTTGAAGGTTCTATTTCGGATTTCGATGGTTGGGCTGGTAAAGCCGGAGACTTTTTACCGATTGCTTCTTTCATCAAATCTTCAATAACTTTACGAGTCACTTCGGCTTTAAACTTACTTTCTCCGTGAGATGCGATATTATAAATACTTTCAGCAAATTTGGGGATATATTTTTCGATCAAGCTAGCTCTTTTTTCACTTTTTCGAAGATTAGCTTTCCTATTAATATAGACTCTAAGCCTTCTCCCTATAGCTTCAAGGCAGAATTTAATTTCTTTTATTAAATCCTCATCATCAGCTAAAGCATTTTTTGATTGGGATTTAAACATTAAATGTACGAATGGACCAGAAACATTAACCAATAGTTTTATAGGTCCTTTTGGCAAACCATTGTCATACGTTTCCAGACCGTAATTTTTCCAGTTTACAGTTTGAACTGCCTTGGTTATCGCACAATCTGCGTTATCTCTTAATTTGGGTGTTCTGTTTACAAATCTCGATAGTACATCTCTTGAACGTTTTGGAACCTCAATCTGTCTTGAATATGCCATCACTGCTTCTACAACATAAGCCAATCCCTTTCCACTTGTTGGTGATCTACTTTCCGCTGATACGAAATCATCATCTCTCGTATAGATATCAACAAAATATTCGAATACTTCCTTGTAGCTCTCAATTGAATCAGTTTCGGCATTGTCTATAAGATTAATTATAGATTGTGTTATTTGTTCATGGTCTAATTTATCGTCAAGAATATTAACATTTCTTAATATGTCAGAGCTTAATTTGGTGATTTGCTGCGGACTAACGGGCTCGGTAGTTTCAGATTCTGAGATTTGTGTGTCCTTCTCAATTAACTGGCGTAAATCATCTATTGGGGTTTCAAAGTTATCAATATCCTCCGATATTTTTAAGCCTATTTCTTTTATAAGAGTATTTTCCAAAATTAATTCCCCGACAGGGATTGCAGTTTCAGTTGGGGGTGCCATATATTTCATAGATTTGAAGGCTAAAAATAGAGAATTAAATTGCTCTTTAGTTAAATCTAAAGGTTTTGCCTTAGAAATCTGGACTTCTTGAGTTAGATCTTCAAAATCGTTTCTAGATTTTGGTTTTGTTAATTCAGTTAAACCCGTGTTATCTTTACCAAAGAGTTTTTGTAGATCTAATTTTGTTCGTTCCTTCTCATCTCTTATTTTGGTAATTTTTGTCAATAAACCCTTGATGTTTTTCCCTATACTTTTTTTTTCCCGTTGAGTTTCGGTTTTCTCAATGCGATTATTTAGTTTTCTAATCTCCTTATTGACTTTTTCATGGTCTTTAATACTACCATTGTATTTTGAGAGCAAACTCCAAGAGTTTTCGATAAGATCCTCAGCATCTAATTTATAAACAATTAGTTTATCCCTAGGCTTAGTGGATCTACCAAAGATTCTTTTTTCAAATTTTAAATAATGAATCTCATCTGTCTTTTTCATAACATTTGTGAGATACCCGTCTTTTAGAATTAAAAGATTTAGTTTATCTTGAAGGTCTCTTTCAGCCATTTCAATAATTTCTTTTGCAGTTTTCGAACTAACTCTTACAAAATTTTCTTTCAGGAACGCACCTAATGTATTATTATCACTTTTGGCAATTAAATCTTGGAGATCACCAATATTTACAGATGATGGATGAGGTTTCGCATATTTAGGTTCCTTTGGAAATGCTGAAGCTAACCGCCGGTAGATCTTTTCTTTTCCTTCAGGATCAATGTAAATTACGGTAATGTGAGGATTCATATAAGCTGTTTCTTCAATATATTTCTCTACATAACCCTTAACATATTTTACATTTAAATAATTTAATTTAACATATGTCCCGTGTAAAAATGGGCTATCAATATCGGTTGGATGTATTAAATATTTCTTTTCATTTTTGGATGTGGTAAAAAATTCATTCACAGTTGCATATACATTTTCGGCAGTCTTTGAAACTACTACAATTGGTTTACCAGTTGTATTTTGAGCGTCACTGAAAGCACTAGGGGCGCCAAATCCCTGACTTCCTCTTGTTTGTTTTAATTCCATAGATTTTGAGGATGCTAAATATCTCCCGAATTTTCTAAGATCAATCTTTGACATCCCCGTACCGTTATCAAAAATTTCAAAAGTGAAACTCATTACATTTTTCTGACTTAACTCAGTAGTTAAAAATGCTGGTGCTTCAAATTCTCTTATACGAATTATTACAATTGGTTCAACATCGATAATAATTTCGACTGGTTTGATGATTTCTTGCATATCCCCAATGACACGTAGTACTTCCTCTTCAATTTCTAATTCTGCTTCATCAATAATTTCTCCAGATTCATCATCTTTAATTTCAGGTTCCGGTATAGCTGAATCTTCTGAATCAGAAGTTTCTATTCCCAGTTCTTGCATTAAGGTGTGTTTGGCTTCATTGTCTAAATGTTGACTTACTTTCTCTTCTTTTGCGGCTTCTACAATAGAAAACTTTTCCAAAAACAGTTCTTGATCTAAAGAAAACTTAAACTTAGAGTCTGGTTTTTGTAACTCTTTCCATTGAAAGCTTTCAATAGCATCGAGTGCATTATCGATAAACTCAGCACAAAATTGAACATGTTTCCAATAACCAAACTCAAATCCAACTAACTGTGTACGTTTTCGCATATATTCTGCGATAGTTCCTTGCTTTATCTTTCCTTCTTCCTTAGATGACATCTTTATGTGATCTCTTCTTCTTTTTCAAGAGTCTGAAAACTTATTTGTATCAAAGTGATTTTATAAACTGTTATAATAGGCTATATCATAACTAAATAGCAAATCTTGTTTTAATCCTATAAACTTTACTAACCTCTTCACTTTTAACTGTAAATAATTTAGTATTTAAATATTTACCCCAAGTAGAAGATTAAGAAATGCGTTTAGAAACACCTAGAGAAGTAATTAAAAGGCGTTAACTAGACTTGGATTTTTTTTGCTTGTAAGCTTCCAGAGTAACGTCTAAAATTTTGGATGCGATATATCTCTTGGTATTTCTTTTAACATGAGTCACATGTTTATTGCTGTTAATAATATACACTTCATTATATTTGCTGTTAAAGCCAATATCTTCTCTGCCAATATCATTTGCGACGATTAAATTAACTTCTGATTTAGTTAACCTGCTATAGGCTCGATTTATTAGTTCGCTTCTCGAGAGATTTGATTCGGCTTTAAATGCGACGATAAACAGATTATAATCTTTTTTTCTGGCGACGTCAATTATTTTTGGTGTTAATTTCATATTAAGTTGTATTTCTTCAACATTGTCGGATGAGATTTTACCGTCAATACAATCTATCGGTTTATAATCACTTATCGCTGCTGCTGATATGAAAAAATCATAGCTTCCATATGAGATTTCCTCTTTGACAGCTTTGATGAAGTCGTCAATAGAAACAACATGAGTAGTTTTAATATACTCCGGGATTTTAGCTCTACATTCTCCTGCTATTAAAAGGACGTCTGCACCTCTTGCTGCTGCCTCTTTAGCTAATTCTATTCCCATTTTACCTGAGGATTTATTTGAAATGAAGCGCACCGTATCGATTGCCTCTCGTGTTGGACCAGCTGTGATCAGTACTTTCTTGCCTTCCAAATCTTTATAAGGGACTAAAATATCAATAACTCTATCAATAATATCGTCAATCCTTGCAATTTTTGCTTTACCTTCCGAAATTCTTGGAATCAATATATCCACACCACATTCTTTTAGTTTTTTTTCATTTTCTACAAGAATAGGATGTTTATACATACTTTCGTGCATAGCCGGTACAATTACAATAGGGATGGAAGACCCAAATGCTGTTGTGGCAACAGTTGTAACAGGTGTATCATCAATCCCACAAGCTATTTTCGATATTGTGTTTGCTGTAGCGGGACATATTAAAATTAAATCGGCTCTAGCTCCTGTTCTGGGTCGATCTCCTGCCAAATAAATGTGTTCAACAGCCCCAGTTAAATGGGTAATTACTTTATTTCCAGTTGCCCATTCCATTAATGAAGGATCAATTAATTCAGTAGCTGCCTTAGACATAACACAAACTACTTCAGCCCCAAGCCTCATAAGTTCTCGTGCGACAATTGGGGAGTTCATAATGGCTACTGAACCAGTCAAGCACATGCATACTGTTTTCCCCCTAAGAATAGTCCCTTTACTTTCTATGATATCTTTCGAAGGATGCTGAAAATTATTGTTTTTCATTGTCAAATGACTTTGTTTTTTGTTTCTCAATTTAACATTCAGATTTTATTGAAAATAAAACTTATGCAAATTAGAAAAATAACCATAAGTAAAAAAATCTGTCGTTCGGTATCTTTATTTTTTGATCAAACAAATTTTTTTCATTATAGAGGTTCATGAATTTATCAGGGAAAGCTCTAACTTCAGTTTGTTAGCATAACTAAGAAATTTATTAAACTTGTCAGACTTGATTGATTCAACACTCCTGATTGACAAGATATCGGAGATTTTTTTACCATAATAGGTTTTTCTAATTTCTGTAATATTATAGTTAGGCTCCCCATTAATATATTGTTTAGAAATCCCCGTAGTTTCAAACTCTTCTTTCCTTATTTTAACAATTTCTTCTGAATATTTAATAAAAGGGCTATGTCTCATTTCCTTTAAATTGAATATTCCAGTGCTACCTTTCTTCCGTTTGTTTAAGATTTCATTTATTAATTTATGTATATTACTCAAAAATGAAGATCTGAGTTCTTCTAAAGTAATTTTGGATTGAAGATTGTCTCTTAATATTCTGGAATAATCTAAATCCATTCCACTCACCTCATTTGTTAAACCTAACAATAAAAGAATCTGGTCTGTTTTTCCCTCCAAATCTACTTTCAATTTATCGAAAACATAATTTTTTTCTTTTAAAATAAAGTCAAACAAGAAATCTCTAAAAGCTTGAATAAACTGCTCATAGTTAGGAATAAACTCTTTATCTGGATTATTCAACACAATTTTATTTGCTTGAAATGGATTTAAATCTTTATCCAGTACAGCCCTCACTATAGATAATGGATAATACCCCTCAATAAAAACCATACCTTGAGATACACTCTTAATTGCATCCTTAAATGAGCATTTTGTAATGACATTTATGGTTTTAATTATGTTGCTTTCAATTTTAACGGGTGTTTTCTTACAGTAGCATAAATCAAAAGGTTTTAAGTCATGAAATAATGGATTATTCTGATCAGGAATTATATTTTGCGAGCCATAGGCACTTACAATGCTTCCTAGTATTGGTTTATTAATTAGATCCCATTCAATAAGCTGTACATCTTCATAGAAAGTTAATTCAGTCTCGTTGACATGTTCATTACTTTTAGCCATTAGAAAAATTCCCTCTAATGAGTTAATGGGTGTAGTTTCCTCCCCCCAGAATTGAGTTTTGTAGTATTTAACATCATGAAGTGTACTCAAATCGTCAGAAAATAGTTCTTGCATTATAAAATAGTTGATTCCTATTTCAGGTGATTTGATATATTGTTCTTCCAAATCAACAAATCCCATTCGATTAATAATATAAGTATATACAGGTTTTTCTAAATTCTCCTTATCATGATTAACTATATAATCACTTCTTGTTTTTCTAAAACCACCTTTTGTTCTTTTTATATCATGTTTTTCCATTAGTAATTTTAAATAGGAGAATTTCTTCAGATATAATCTCTTTTTTAACTGTTTTATCTCTGATTTATAATTCTTATATTCTTGGATAAACTTCTCTTTAGAAACGCCTATAACTTTGAAATGTTTTTTTAACAATTTTAATTTATCAATTAGACAGAAGTTATCAATTTCCGTTAAGAAATATGCCAAAGATTTTTCTTTAATTGAATTTAGCTCATCTTGAGAAATTAATCCGCTAAAGTCCTCATTTAATTTTATGAGAGGGGCTTTATGTTTTAGGATTAGATAAATTGAAAGATATCTTTCATTAAAATTGGAGCTTTTAACAAAATTCCTTAATTGATTAATAAGGGATACAACGAACTTTGAGTTTTTTAATTGAAGTATCTTATCTATTGATTCAATTATTTCAAGTAAGTTATCTATTGAATACTCTTTTATAACTTTCAAAAAATCATGAAATCCTAATTCAATAATTTCATCAAATTTATGAAGAACTCCTCTGAGTTCTTTCTGATCAATAATTTTTTCTTTGCTAGATATAACAAGGTGCTCTAAGAATTCAAAAAACTCAATAAATAAATTATTCTCAATAGCAAGAGTGAGATATTCTTTAATTGGAGCCTCGCTTTCATACTGCTGATTAATAATAACTTTATTCAAATAATTTAAAGCCTCAACACAGTTGTTATTTTCTGAGCATTGATTGGCCAAAATACTGAAATTTTTGCTTTTTCTTCTAGACTGAAAATCATCGGAGTTAAAGTTATAGCTGTCAATATTCTCTAATATTTTGGTTGAAAATTGCGGAT
>JAEOTL010000485.1 GCA_016839845.1 Promethearchaeota archaeon | reverse complement strand
TTGATTCATGCTTCTAATTATTCCCATTTTATTCCCTATTTAAAATCTTTCCGTTTTACTAAGTTAGGGAAGGGATTTAATTGATTAGTTGATTGTTCATGTATCTCACTACACATTTTAGAATGTTTACAAAGAAGGTGTTTAATCTGGAATATTTTTGAATAATATGTCTGGAGCATGATAGAGAACCTTTTAGGATTTCAAGGATATAGTAAAAAAAAAGGAAAAACCTTATAAGCTTACCGACTTAACAACATACTTAACAAGTAATCTATTAAAAATTAAATCACAAAAAAAAATTAGTGATCATAAATATGGAAATGGAAAAGAAAAATTTAGCTATAATAATCTTAGCTGTAGTTCTCGCTGCATCTGGGGTTGGAAATATCATCCTCGGCATTCAAACTGGGGTTATCACAATTACACCAGAGCCAAAGGAGTCTTTGATTGTAGGGGACTTATCTGGGCCTGTTGATCTTGATCCAGTTGATAGTTGGGATCAAGCATCATGGGACGTACTCCGCCAATGTGTAGAAGGATTGTTGTTCTATAATGTTAGTGATCCTAACCTTACACTTACACCTTGGTTAGCTACGGATTACACCTTTGTTGATGACACTCACATTAACTTCAACTTAAGAACAGGGGTAACCTTCCATGATGGCACACCATTTAACGCTGATGCTGTGGTATGGAATTTTGACAGATTGTTACACTTTATGAACCACACGGGTACTTTACCTTCTGGATTAAGTCCAGCAAAAATTCATTCACTGTTCGAATTTCCTGATGGAAGTCCAATCATTAATAGTATGGTAAAAACTGGTGAGTTTTCAGTCCAACTTGTAACAAATGGACCTTATACTTCAATATTAGGCTTATTGGCTTTTGCCGCAACAAATATACTCTCTCCTACTTATCATGAAGCTCAAGGGCATCTTGATGCATACATTGATACTTCAGCTGACAGAGTTGTCGGAACTGGTCCGTATGAATATATAGAATATGTTACTGACGACTTTGTGAAGATGGTACGATGGGATGATTATTGGATGGAACCTGTCATGTTTGACGAGTTGATTTTCGATGTTATTGATGATTCAACCACTCGAAACTATGCTATGTTAGCTGGTGATATTGACTACCTCTTTGGTTCAATGTCAGACCTTTGGGATACATTCAACGCAAGTCCTTGGATACACTTTGAAGCACTTGAAAGACCAAATTTGGGTTATAATTATTTGGGTATCAATAATAAACAAATTAACGTCACTTGGAGAAAGGCAATTTCGTACGCAATCAATTATAGTTATATGATTGATGAGATGTACCTTGGGGCCATGTTAAAATCATACGGTCCTATCTCTCCTGGCTATGCCGCTTATTTCGATCCTTCTCTTGCTGCTGTAGCACCATACTATAACCTAACCATTGCACGACAAACCTTGATTAATGATCCAGGTGTTGACACGACCGGCCTTACTGCATCAGATGCTCAAGACGATACTGATTGGGAAACCGCAGGTCTTGCCAACTTGAACTACTCATATAATACAGACAATTGGTTTAGATCCGATTTATATACTGTATTAGCTGAGTGGCTTCTGGATATTGGTATTGCCTTAGAAGATGGTGGTACTGATTGGGCCTACTTCTTGTATCGTGCATACGGGTATGTACCTGGAGGTTATGACGAATTGCAACTTTATTGGGTCGGATGGGGACCTGATTACCTTGATCCAATGAACATGATTCAGCCATTACTTTCAAATAATTCAGTATCAAATTCAGCACAAGTCAATGATCCGTGGTTAGAAGCCCAGATTGTTGATTATTATGCGGAACCTATTGAAGCTAATAGGATATTAATAGTCAAAGCAATTTCTCTGTATCTTGCTACAGTATTATACCCTCACGCTTTTGGCTTCCATTCACGAACTCGAGCTGTTCATGCTGCTGATTTATACAATGTTGCATACAATGTTGCAGGTAATTGGTGGGCTTATCCAATTAAACGAAATCTAACATGGGCTCCGTCATAAACAACAAGCTAAGAAAACAAAATTTTAAAAACCTTATTTTTTTTTATTATTTACTCTCAATTTCTTAAATAAGCATGATTGAGGATTTTTTCAATCTCCTATATAAGATTTAATAGGAAAATGATGTAATTAGATTTATTCTCAATATTTTTGTTAAAATATTTTGGCTAATCCAATTTTTAATAGTAAAATTTTAATTAAAAGTAAGCAAAACTTCTACTTATAATTAATCATCATAATGATATAATTAATAAAATAGCAAATATTAAGAAAATTAGAGCTAATTCTTATCTCAACAGTAACAATTTAAATATGAAAGAATAAAAAGGCGCGTTTCATGAGAACAAAGATTGAATTTAATCGACAAGGGAATTTTATTATTACTATTTTGGCGATTTATTTTGTATTTTTTGGATATATAAGCTTGGTGTATGAGGAAAACGTAGGGGAAAGGTTGTTATTTTTATATCAAGTATTTTTCGCTCCAGAATCTTTTTTATCGCTTATAATCTTGATGGGAATTGTATTTATTATGGTATTTCGAGAGCAATTTTTTGAGTATGGGATAAGAAATAGTTTTTGGTTATTAATTATTATTATTCTACTTTCTTGGTTTTGGTACTGGTGGGTTAACGATTTTAGCTTTCTTTTTTTAACCTGGTATTTCGTAAGAATTGAAACTTATATCACATTTGCCTGCTTAATTTGTGCGGTATTTCTTTCAGCAATATTAGGTGCCACCGCCAAGGAAAAATATAAAAAATATAAAGAAAGAATTCAAAGTGTATAAAGTTAGTAAATCTAACTTAATTTAAAAATAAAATAAAAGGTGATCTGAGAACCAATGAGCATGATGTCATATCTTTTTAGAAGATTATTAACTATGGTCCCCGTTGTATTAGGGGTTTTAACATTAACTTTTATTCTTTCAAGAATGATGCCGGGTGATCCAGTTTTGGCATATCTTCCAGCCGGTAAACCCGATCCAGAATTATATCAGTATTGGGTTCATGAATTATGGCTCGATCGACCCATAATTGTCCAATATTTTAAATATATAGGAGATTTATTCTCAGGTAATTGGGGTAAATCCGTATCTATTGCAAAAGGTCAAGATGTATGGGAACTCATTATGCTTAGATTACCAAGAACAATTGATATCGCAATCTTCTCTATGATAATTGCTGCTTATTTTGGAACAAAGACAGGTGTTGTTTCAGCATCTCATAGAAATAAACCAAGAGATACTATTCTGAGAGGGATGGCTCTTGTAGGTGTATCCATTCCTGTTTTTTATCTAGGTGTCTTGCTTCAATACTTATTTGGATATACTCTTTCTTGGTTCCCCGCAACTGGATACAAAACTATGGATTATCCCGATCCCGCCTTTGTCACTGGATTTCGATGGATAGATTCTTTAATATCCGGGGATTTATATCTTGTGACTGATTACTTATACCATCTTATTCTTCCAGTGTTTTGTCTAGCTTTTATTACCTTAGCAGGGATTACTAGACAAAGCAGATCCAGTATGCTGGAAGTATTAGAGCAAGATTATATTCGAACCGCAAGAGCGAAAGGTTGCGCTGAAAAGGATGTAATCCATCTCCATGCCCAAAAAAATTCCTTAATCCCCACTATTACAGTAATAGGGTTGAATTTCGCAGGGTTGCTTTCTGGTGCAGCCCTTACAGAAACCACTTTTGGTTTAAAGGGAATAGGTAAATTACTAATAGATGCTATACGACAAACCGATTATTGGGTTTTAAATGGCTTGGTGTTTGTAATAACAATAATTTTTGTCCTTATTAACCTTGTAATTGATATATTATATGCTATTTTAGATCCACGAATAAAGTATTAAAATTAAAGAATAAATTAAGAGAGGAATAGTATAATGGAACAAACTTATGAATTAGAAGAAGAAATTAAAATTGAAGAAAAAGAAAATACTTTTGGAAACGTCCTTTCATGGATTTGGAGAAACCTTAAATTCCTTGTAATTCCAGGCTCTCGGTTGGAAGAGTTAACTACTAGACAAGTTGAATATGAAAAACTTGTTAGTAAGAGAAAAATGATTAGTAGGTTTAAATCCGTACTTACCATAACGGGGATTGTCATTATATTTATTGTTGTTACTTTTGCTGTATTTGCACCGTGGATTTCCCCTTATAGTTTTGATTTAGCAAATGGCGTACTTTCTGGAGCTTGGAATCCGCCGAGTGCTCAACATCCATTAGGAACAGGCAAATTTGGGAGGGATGTGTTAGCAAGGATGATTTTTGGTGCACGATCCTCTTTAACGGTTGCCTTACCAGCCATAACTTTTAGTGTTATTTTTGGGGTTATCTTTGGAGTAATTGCTGCTTATTATGGAGGTTGGATTGATGCTATTATAATGAGAGTCACTGATATCTTACTAGCATTCCCAGGTTTAATTCTTGCGGCGGTTTTTATCTCAATTTTAGGCCAACGCATTGAAAATATAATGATTGCCTATGCTATACTGGGTGTTCCTTATTACGCTCGCTTGATCAGAGGAAATGTATTACAGGCTCGCAGTTTACCTTATGTAGAAGCTGCAAGAGTCGCAGGAGCTGGGAATTGGAGGATAATGTTTAGGCATATACTACCAAACTGTATTCAACCAATCATAATCTCCTTTACATTCGATATAGGGGGAGTAATTTTGAGTTTAGCAGGTCTCGCATTTCTGGGATTTAACGATCCCACTTTAATAGAATGGGGAAATGATCTCGCTGGAGGTAGACTTTTCCTTAATACAGCACCATGGGCTTCATTATGGCCAGGATTTATGATACTAGTGACTGTATTGGGTTTTATGTTGCTAGGGGATGGATTAAGAGATGCTTTAGATCCACGATTAAAAAACCTATAATTATAATATTCATCTATAAACTAGAGAAAAGAAACGATGACAGAAGAAACTTTTGATATAGTAGAAAGTGAAGATGTTAAGGATAGCGAATCAGAGGAACGAGGAAGAACACATCTTCTTGAAATGAGAAATGTTAAGACTTATTTCTTCACCGAAGAAGGAATTGTAAAAGCTGTAGATGGTGTTTCATTTGACATGTATGAGGACGAAACACTTGGATTAGTGGGTGAAACAGGTTGTGGAAAATCAGTTACCGCACTCTCAATTTTACAACTTGTAAGAGCCCCAGGTAAAATTTTGGAAGGCTCTGTAATATTTAAGGGTGAAGATCTTCTTAAGTTGTCATCAAAAGAGATGCGTAATTACCGTGGAAACAAAATAACAATGATATTTCAAGATCCTCTAAATTCACTCAATCCGGTCATATCGGTAGGAAAACAGATTTCGGAAGTGTTTCTTTTACATCAAAAAGAAGACATGAAACAATTACTTGATGATAAATTATTAGAACGAAAAATAGGCAAACAGAAAATTAAAGATCTAAAATCAAGACTAAAGAAAGAGCAAGAACGATTAACTGAAGAAGAGATCCTTGAAATCAGGGAAGAAATTAAGGAATTAAAAGAAGCGACATATCATCTCCCGAATTTAAATGATGTTGCGCTTGAACTATCGGCAAAAATCATCAGTGAAGTTGGGATCGCTGATGCTGAAGGGATATTAAAGAGGTATCCGCATGAATTGAGCGGGGGGATGAGACAACGAGTGATGATCGCCATGGCTCTATCTTGTAACCCATCACTATTAATAGCTGATGAACCAACAACCGCGTTAGACGTCACGATTCAAGCCCAAATACTTGATTTAATGAAAGATTTAAAGACGAGATTTAATACTTCAATTCTTTTAATTACTCATGATTTAGGAATTATTGCGGATTTGTGTGATAGAGTGGCTGTCATGTACAGTGGAAATATCGTTGAATACGCAACTGCCCTTCGTTTATTTAAAAATCCTGCTCATCCATATACTAAGGGTTTGATTAATTCAATCCCTAGTATTGAGAAACGTGACCAAGAATTACAAACAATCCGAGGGATGGTCCCTAACTTAATTTTTCCCCCCTCTGGTTGTAGATTTCACCCTAGATGCGATTATAGACTTGAAATCTGTGCTAAAGTAAAACCCCTATTAAAAAAAATTGAGGAAGACCATTTAATTGCGTGTCATCTTTATGATCCTGAATACAAAGACTCACTAAAATATGAATGGAGCATGAAAGAAGGTAAATTAGTTTAATAATTAACACTTATAAATGAAAAAAATGACAGTCGGAAGAGAACAAACAAAGGATATGAAATTAGACAATAGCTCAGCATCTAAAAAAGAAGATGAGGAGATCCTATCAATTGAAAATCTTAAAACATATTATCCAATTCTCGGGGGATTATTTAAACGAAAAATTGGATACGTAAAAGCAGTTGATGGTGTCTCATTTAAACTCTACAAGAGAAAAACGTTGGGGCTTGTAGGAGAGAGTGGATGTGGAAAAACTACTATAGGCAATACACTTTTAAATCTTGTCCCAAATACAGAAGGAAAAATTTTCTATGGTGACCGAAGAATTGATCCAGGAAGGGTTCAAGGAATTTGGGAAAAACTCGTGAGAAGGTTTAAAACTCTCTTTCTTGCTGGAATAGCCAATATCTATAAGGAAAATCCACAGAGATTTGATAATCCCGTTTCAAGAACACCAAAATTCATTCGAAAATACTATTTACGCATGAAACGTAAGGCAAGAGATATCTATAATGATTTATATATGGAAAAGTTCTTTCGAAAGAAAGTTCAAATGGTTTTTCAAGATCCCGATTCATCCTTAAATCCCCGATGGAAAATTGTAAATATTATTGGTGAACCCCTACGGATCTTAGAGGGTCTAACTAAAAGAACTGTAATTCGACGACGAGTTCTTGAACTACTTGAAACAGTTTCAATGAAAGCAGAACATCTAGATCGATACCCTCATGAATTCTCTGGCGGTCAGAAACAAAGGATTGTTATTGCCAGAGCTTTAGCATGTAATCCAGAGATAATTATATTAGATGAGCCAACTTCAGCTCTTGATGTTTCTGTCCAAGCCCAAATCTTGAATTTGCTGAAAGATCTCCAAAAGAAATTTAATTTATCTTTCTTATTCATAACACATGATCTAAGTGTTGTACAACATATTGCAGATAACATAGCTGTAATGTATTTGGGGAAGTTCGTAGAAACTGGGACAATCAACGAGGTATTTTATAATCCATCACATCCCTACTCTAAAGCTTTATTATCGGCGCGTCCTACTTTCGATCCAAGTTCAAAAGCAAATAGAATTATATTGGAAGGAGATGTTCCAAGCCCTATAAATCCACCAGAAGGATGTCCCTTTCACCCCAGATGCCAAGAAAAAGGGGAACATATCGGATGTGGTGTTGATGACCCAACACAAATCCACCTAGGAGGAGAACATTATATGATGTGTCTCCCCTTTAAGAAAGAAAGTAAATCATACAAGGGAATGGATTTTATTTCTGATTAATTTTTTTTTTGATTATTTATCCTTATTACTAACCTTAATCCTCTTCTTCAGAATTAAGTTTTTGTAGGTTTAATTACTAATTAAATTTAAAGTTCAATAAATAAATTTATTTTACTTATATCTGCGTATAATGACAATACAGAATTCTCAGATATTCATTGTTAAAACAACCCCTAAGACTGTTTTAAATGATTACCAGAAATTAATGCACATGGCAAATTACCAAGATCGTTATAAGAAAGATGCAAAAATTATTATTAAATTAAACTTAAGCTGGTCTAAGTTTTTCCCGGCATGTTCTAGCCCTCCTTGGCAAGTTGATGGAGTTTTGAGAACAATGATTAATGATGGGTATGATCCCAAGAATCTCTTTACTGCTGAAAATAGAACGGTGGTCACAAATATAGAGAAAGGCTTAAAGGAAAATAAATGGTCTCCTATCATTAAGGAATTGGGCTCTTGGTTTGTGCCATTGACAAGAATTTCGTTCGTTCCTTATGAATCGCTCCGACCAAAGTTTTTATCTTTGAAAAATAAAAAATTGCTCGCTCTAGATTCAAAAATATTCCCTGAAGGATTTAAGATACCAGAATTCTATGTTGGTAAGCCAATAATTCATCTCCCAACAATGAAAACCCATGGTCATACTGGTGCTATGGGAGGGGATTTAAAAGAAACTTCCGGAGAGTTAAAAAATGGTGGGATAACTTGTGCTATGAAAAATGCGTTTGGTGGGTTATTAACAAAAAGAAGGCATTTTTCTCATCAATATATGTCTGAAGTTCTCGTTGATCTTTTAATTATTCAGAAACAAATCCACCCCGAGATCTTTTCGGTTGTAGATGGTTCTGTGTGTGGGGATGGGGCAGGTCCAAGAACCATGATCCCCCGGATTAAAAATTACTTGCTAGCCGGGTATGACCAAGTAGCAGTTGACACCGTTGTCGCCAAAATGTTAGGTTTTGAGCCAATGAAACTACCTGCTATTCAATTGGCCCATGAAGAAGGTCTGGGATGTGGAGATTTTGATCAAATTGAAATAATTGGGAGCGATGTATCCCGTATTAATTGGAATTTTAAAGTTAAACGAAGTCTCGTTATATGGGGGGATCAGATGGTAAGAAAGGGACCTTTACATTTTTTATATCCCCTCTTTAGAAATGACTTCTTTTTTTTAGCCCCAACTTACGCATCAATGATCTTTCACGATATGCTTTGGTATCCTACAATTGGAAAACGTCGTATAAACGAATTTTTCAAAACAGAATGGGGAAAATTATTCAAACAATACCCAAGTAAATAACTCAAATACAGATCTTACTTTCTTTGAATTTTAAGATCTTTGAAGTTTTCTAGTCAGAAATAACGATATCCTACCAATTTGTGCTTTCAGAGATGCTCGTGAGTTCAGTTTCTTATAAATTATCCGAAAAAGAAGGGTTATCAGAATATATGTTACAATTACAGCTATCCATATAGTAATTACATTTAACTTTTCAAATAATACAAAGAACAACAAATTATGAGCCAAATAAATCGTTAAAGAATAATATGAATAGTAAAAAAGAAATTTATAACTCTTATTAACTCGGATTATGTTAAATTTCTCAATAGATATCAACAACGAAAGTAATAATATGTCAATACCTAGGGAATAGATTGTCCAAGACAAACTCTGCCTAAATAAAAATGCAGGGAAGTCTAAGAGGATGCCTGAAATAATTAAAACTGATCCAATCGTGGCAGTAGGTTTTAAGAATTTTTGCAAAAAGGTTCTTCTATCGTCTTCTTCACTCTGATTCGAAAAAATCGTAGTAAAAAGTGTGTCTCCTAAAACCGTTCCAAACAAGAAAAAGGGAAAGAATACTAATATAGGATCCTGAGAAATATTATGATAAAAGAAATGAAATAGTATCCCATATAAATTAGGGACACCTTGGTAAGGTATTAAAACAACTTTAAGAATTTGATTTGATACCCAAAATAAGATCCCAATAATAATTCTGAACAGTCTTGAAGTCTTTAATAGGGGCCAACCTAAAAAAAGAGAGACTGCGGCTGTTAATAGGACAAACCAAGTCCATATCCAAGAAGGATCTTTTAAAGGTATCGCAATAAAAGAGTTATACATAATTGCTATAAAGAAAACAAGTAGAGCCCTTAATAGGTATGAATTTCTCATAGTTTTTCGATTATAATCCTTGGAGTCATTCACTCTCATGAGTCTGCGCCTATAAGATAAAGAAATACTAACCCCAGAGATGAACAGAAAGCCTGAAGCGCCTATTGGATCTAAAATCATTATTGTAGCACTATGTAACCAATTATAGGCGCTAATAAGCCACCAATCAATTAGATGCGTGAGCACCATCCAAACCATACATAATCCGCGAAAAGTATCAATACTTTTTAATCTTTGAGTTTCCATTGTAAGTTTATTTACTAAGTGGAATCTTAATATTGAGTTTTTTAAATCTTATAATAAAAAACCAAATATTATATATGTTTAATAAATTACTGCTTTTCATTAATAAGGTTTAGAGCAATTCTCGTAGCATATTTACTAAGCCTAATTTTTAAGGCAGCCTTAGGACCCCACTTTTTATACACTCTCCTTAGTACTAGTCCAATTATAATAACAACTCCCGAAAAGAAAAGCCAGAAATTATAGAAATTCAATAGCTCATTAAACACAAAAAAAAGTATATTATGAGAAAGATATACTAGAAGGGAATAAAAAGAGAAGTAGTAAAGAAACCTATAACTCCTATTTGTTGAAAAAATTCCTATTTCTTCTGCAAGTATTAATGCTGCTAAAAAAATCAAACAAGCACCCATAGCATAGAAAACCCAATTAAACCCAATATTATGAAAAAAAGGAGGAAAGATGAAGATAAAAGTATAAAGAATTAACATTAATCCACAAATGAAACAAGGGAGCAATAGCTGGTTTCTAAGTATTTTTTTCCTCCTAATCTGATCCTCAGAATTATTCAAATCTGTAATAATGTTCCCAATAACCGTCCCTATAAGCAAAAAACAGAAACTAGATAAAATTGGATCTAAATCTAATGAATTAAAAAGAAGATGATAAAGAACACCGTTGATAGTAGGTGTTCCCTCATAGGGTGCTAAAAACCTTAAAAGGGATTCATTAATGAGTAAAATAATAATCGCTATAAATACACGGAACGATTTCGGTGTTTTCAAGAGGGGCCAAACTATGAAAAGTGAAATAGCTATGGAAAATAGTACAAACCAGGTCCAAATCAAACTTACGTCCAAATACATTATCGCGACGAAAATGTTGTAGAGTGTTGCTACAAGCAATATTAATGCCGATCTAATAAAATATTCACTTCTAATCAATTTTTGACCATATTCTGTACTCTTTTTTAAGCGATTAGAATATGAAATATAAACACTTACCCCGGCGATAAATAAAAATCCAGATCCGAATATTCTATCCGTAAATTGTCGAGTACAATAATTCAGAATCGAATTAGATCCCCCAATAACCCACCAATCTCTTAAATGGGTGAAAAGCATCCCAAATATCATGAAACCCCGAAAGATATCAATGCTCTTTAACCTTTCCATTGGAATAAACTAATAATTAATTTTAGGATTTCCTTAAAACTTTAATATTGATAATACCCGCTTGTTATTTAAATGATTTTTGTTTTCTAGTTTTAAGCTTTAAATAAATCAATTAAGTCCCCGATCTACGCAGATTGGTAATTCGTTTCCCATTTCTTGCGATAGACTTTGCCAATACCCCAATTTGTACTTTCAAAGAAAATTTTCCCCCTAATTTCTTATATATAAACCTAAGTACTAATCCGTAGATGATGACAGTTACTCCGATAAGAAAAAAGATATTATAACTATTTAATTTATCATAGAATATAAAATAATTTAAATTTTGAAGAAGAAAAAGGGTTAGAGAGTAATACGAGAAGTAATATAGAAATCTATAGCTTTTCTTTATTTCAGTAATTTTAAATTCTTCAATATAAAAGAAAATTAGGATTATTAGCAAATCCAATCCTAACGAATAAATCAACCACCAAATATTCGTATTAATCGTTAATATTTTTTCAGTAAATAAACTTGGGAAAAGGAACATGAATCCCGTAAGAATAAGGACCAAACTGCTTGAAAATAGGGGAATAAATATCCTTCTTCTATACATCAATTTTCTTTCATATCCATCATTGACGGATGAAAATTCATAAAATAAATCTCCCACAACCGTTCCTATGAGGAAAAATGTAAAAAAAGACAGAATAGGATTTTGATCCAAAGAATTGTAAAATATGTAAAATATTAATCCAGATCCACTTGAAGTTCCTCTATTGGGGAGTAGAACGAATAATAGAATTTGATTAACGATCCAAAAAAAGACACCTAGAATTATTCTCATTGTTTTTGAGGTCTTCAGAAAAGGCCAAGCTAAAACAAGACACACGCCTACAGTTAATATTATAAACCACTTCCAAATAACGAAAGGATCTAAGAATTGTATCGCTACAATACAATTATAGACTAATCCAAGCCCGATTACTAAAAAACCTCTAATTAGGTATTCATTTCTTATTTGTTTATTACTATATCCCCCTGAATTTTTAGCTTTTTCAGTCTTTTTTCTGTAAGAAATCATTGTACTCACACCTGATATAAATACAAATCCTGCAGCCCCTAGAGCAGAAAAAAGAGATACATGCACAAAAAATAACCAATCATCTGCAGGACGAGACCACCAGTCAATCATGTGTCCAACCATAATGTATACCATTCCTAAACCTCGGAAAACATCGATACTCTTGACTCTTTTCATAATAGTTCACTTTTTTCTATATTGATTATTAGTTACCTTGGATCATAGCGTGTTAGGTGTAGTTAAGAAGTTTTGAAGATTTTGTTATTGAAATCTCATTATTCAATATTTTTTCAATAATATCTCGTAGACTATTCATTGGCTTATTTAATTCACGTACATTGGAGGTATCGTCGTTGACCATATTTGGTTCTTGTATTTTGAAATGTCGATAATTTTTCAGTTTGTCAAGTTGTTTCACTTCGATTCCGCTCCTTAAGGCTAGAATTAAAGCAGAAAACTCATGTTTCGTCCTAAATAGTTTCTTTTTATTCTGTATCTTGATTTTAGAAGACTTAGATTCATCTATAAGATAAACTTTCAAATTTGCTCTATTATCAAACTGACTAATAACAAGTTTTATTATATTAGGGGCAATTTGTAAAACTCCACTTCCAAATTTAAATGTAAGTTTAAAATCATTTGAATTACTGAATTTAAAACAATTTGCATAATCTTTAACACTCTGGACAAATTCTCCCATTTCAAAAAATGTATGAGAATTTAAAAAATAATCGTCTAAAATAACAACCATTCCTATTCTTTTAGAGCCAGGATCAATAGAAAAAGTTAATTCTGAATAATTTTCTTTGAAATTTAACCTATACACAGCGATTATTTTCAAAATATAACAACTGAAATTTTCCATATCATCATATGCCAGCACCCTTAATTTATTATAGATTTTCTCATGATTATTAAGCTCTTTTTTGGTTGTGAGAATTAAAGCGGGGATATCTGGAAATTTCGATTTTTGGTTAAGAATTTTAAACTTTATATTTAAACGATTAAGTTCTTTATTTAATTTATAGAAAAAACTCAAATTTTCCGTATATACATATAAAATTTTATTTCTCAAACTATAATAATAAGTATTAGATAAAATAAATAAATTAATTTTAATTAAATGATCTTCCCGCTTTCAAGATTAGATAGATTCTTTAGAAATACTGAAATTTCAAATGGTATTATCTCCATATGGGGTGAATTTGGTGTCGGAAAAACAACGTTTGCCCTTCAAACAGCATTAAAATCAATGATTAACAACCAGCTAATACTTTATTTTTATACAAAACCAATTTTTCCTGCTGAGAAAGTGCTGAATATCTTAGGGAAATCTGAAGAAACCTTTAGAAACATACAATTTATCGAACTAATAGATTTTGATGAGATGTATAAAATTGTATTTAATTTGGAGTTTCTTATATTAAAAACTCTAAATACCCCAAAAAATCCATATAAAATGATAATTATCGATTCACTAACAGATTTATACAGATTAAAAGTGAATAGAGAAAAAAAAGAGAGAAATTATAATCTAAATTATAGACTAAATCAAATTTTAGCAAACCTCTTCTATCTTAACACAACCTATGGTGTAGATATACTAATTATAAATGAAAAAGTCCACAAACGAGAAAATGATGAAACAATCGAAGTCCAGAGCGGTGGTAATGTAATGGAATACTGGGTATCATTTGATATTAAAATTGAGCGATTAGAGATAGATAATAAGAGAAATTTTACTCTTAAAGTACACGATTCAGATCAAAGTATAAGCTTTACTTCAACTTTAACTAAGAACGGATTTCAGTAGATTTTAAAAATACCAAGTAACTATCGGAACTTGACGTGAAAACACTAAGAGTGGAATAATTTTTATATTAAATTGCAAGCATAAAAGAAAAAAAGGAGAATAGGAAATTACTAAATTCAGTACAATAAGGGAAGGAAAAGCGGAGTTCTATATTTATCGAAGTGATGAAGTTTCCATCCCTTCAAAATCAATGTCGGTTTTTTATAATGCGAAAATGGAAATTAATAGGGATATCACGAATTTAGCGATAACTGCCTTTCAAGACCTATATAACAAAAAACAGCTTAAAATAGTCGATACAATGGCCGCTTCAGGCGTTAGCTCCATTCGAATGCTGAAAGAATGCTCAAATATTGAAAAAATATACATTAATGATATAAATCCAGCAGCCCTAGATCTTATTCATCAGAATTTATCACTAAACAATTGTAAGAAACATCCAGCACAAATTCTTGTGTCTAGAAAAGATGCAAACTTTTTATTATCAGAAATTGCGAATGCATCTTTTATGGAAGTTGATAATAATCACCAGAAACCAAATGTAATTTCAATTGATCCCTTTGGCACTCCAAACTTATATTTAGATGCTGCCTTTAAAGCGATTAAGCAAAAAAATGGACTTTTATGTGTTACCGCTACTGATACAGCTGTTTTATTTGGAATCAAACCACAAGCGTGCATCCGAAAATATTTGTCAAAACCATTACATACAAGCTATTGCAAGGAAATTGGTGCTCGGATATTAATATGTTTTATCTCAAAAATTGCTAATGTGAATAAAATGGGTATAATTCCTCTTCTCACATTTTACAACTCACATTTTATAAGAGTTTTTTGTTTAACTTTCAAAGATCAAAAAAGAATTTCACAGTATTTTAAAGCTTATGGTTATATCGTTCATTGTAAAAAATGTGGGTATCGTACAACAATTGAAAACAATATCTTGGAGCTGCCTAGGAAATGCCCTTCTTGTGATAACAATGACAATTTGGATTATGCTGGACCTTTATGGGTTTGCAATATCCATAATACGAAATTTGTAGATGAGATGATTACTTTAAATGAGAAGAGTCAGTATGATAATAAAAAGAAAATTGAAAAAATATTATCTTACAATAAGTCAGAAATAGGTATGCCAATATCTTACTACAATATCCATAAATTAAGCAAAATTTTGAAAATCCCCACCATCCCAAAATTGGATACGATAATTGAGACTATCAGAATGAAAGGATTTAAAGTTTCAAGGACACATTTTGACTTTTTGTCAATTAAAACTGAAATGGACATCGAGTCTCTTAAAAAGGTTTTGTTAGAACTACAATTTATTAAATCCGAGGGTAATATTGCCAGATAGCCATAAAGAGCATAAGAAAGACGGTCACTATCAACAAGCGAGAAAGGAAGGATATAGAGCAAGATCAGCATATAAATTATTAGATATTCAAAAAAGATTTAACATTTTCAAAAGAGCATTTTATATTTTGGATCTAGGTTGCGCTCCAGGCTCTTGGCTCCAGGTAAGTAAGAAACTTGCGTTAGAAAATTTAAATAAATATCAGGATCAATATTATCATCGAGATCATTATAAAATTATGGGAATTGACCTAAAGAAGGTAAGTTCGATTGAGGATGTTAATTTACTTAAACTAGATTTTACTGAACCTGAGGTGCATAAGGTAATTGAGGAATACTTTCAAAATAGGATTGATCTAATTCTGTCAGATGCTTCTATTAATAAAACGGGAAACAAATTTACTGATCAATTAAACCAGATAAAATTGTGTTTCAAAGTTCTTGAAATTGCTAATATTCATTTAAAATACAAAGGTACACTAGTATTGAAAGCATTTCAAGGAAATGATTTTAACGACTTATTAAAAAAAATAAGATCTGAATTTCGAATATTAAGAACTTTCAAGCCTAAATCTTCTAAGAAGAAAAGTAACGAGATATATCTAATTGGTTTACAAAAGAAGTAATTAAATGTCTTGTAACCTTGATACAATTTCTTCAAAATTTATGTTGTATTCCTGACCCTTTGAAGAAATTTCGATCCATTCTGTTAACCAAGGACATGAATGCGGGTTGAATTGATCAAGGTTAGTGTCATTACACTTACTCCGAAATGGACAGATGAAGCATGGTTGCCTTGAAAACATATTCCATATGAAATCATCTTGTTTCATATCGATTTCAGCATCTTTCACCTTCACCTCGTATTCTTCGATTGACGAGATTTTCTTCGTCCAAGAAGCTTCAACCAACTCTCTTTCAATAATTATTTTTGATTGTAATGCAAGAAATTCTAAAACTTCCTCTAAGTCATTAGATTTTTTATCAGTTAGAACTAACAGATCATTGAAATAAATTTCCTTCTCCTTATCGATAATATCTAAGACAACCTTCTCATCCTTGTGAAGTGTCCGAGTGAATTCTTTCTTCTTTTCTTCTATCCTTTCAATTCTTCGTTCTACATCAGATTTTTCATCTGAAGTTCCCTCAACACGTTCCTTTATCTTACATTTATGACGTGAGAGATAAGCAAAGCTTTTTCCGCAATAGGGACAAGTCTCTTTTTTCTTTTTAGCCATGATCAAGAATAGTATTATTTTTGTACGAGTTTTTGATAAGATGATATTAATCTAAGCAATATGATATTTATTGTATGTTTATTTTTAAATTAATTTTACGCTTTTAAATAATTCTCTCTTCATAGGATTTGATCTATTTTCTCCCTGTTTACCAAGTATATTTAAAGATATTCTCCCTAAATACTACATATAGATGAGTATTCACGAAATTTTAAAACTTAAAAAACATCAAATTCTTGCTCCTGAGGAAATAAAACGTAAAATCCAAGATTCTAGGACAAATCAAATTGTATTACCTTTAACATCAAATAATTTCAATGAAGTTTTAGGGGGAGGCTTCATCTCTGGTAAAAAATATTTAATTTTTGGTCCAAACACAACAGGTAAAACCCAAATATGCCATCAACTATGTGTTGATGCTTACAAGTATCTCAGCAGAACTCTAGATGTAAAAAACGATAAATTTATTTTCTATTTTGATACCGAGAATACTTTTCGTCCCGAAAGACTTGAGGAAATATCTGTAAGTGTTAATGTTGAGACCATGAGTCTCCTTAAGAGTATCCAAGTTTCAAAAATAATGAGTAATACAGCACTTTTACTCACTCTAAAAAATTTTGAAAAAAATATTAATAAAAACTACGTTAACATACTTATTATTGATACAATAAACAACTATTTCAGATCTGATTTGAGTAATGACCAGATTTCTTTTATTAAAGCAAGAGAAACATTTCTAAACATTTTAAAAATAATAAACAAACTAATAACAACTTATAAATTAATTGTTATTGGAACAGCTCAAGTAACCTCTAATTTTTTGAGGAAAGCAGTCCTTCAAGAGATCCCCGTAGGAAATCAGTTCTTAAATCACTTCTTTACTGAGTATTTGTATTTACATGAAAAAAGCAAGAATGAGTATTTCATTCAACTAGTAAACTCATTAGGACTTACTGAAATGAAAAAGAGATATACAATTACTAAAGATGGAATTCAAGATATTAGCGATTAATATTACCAACTCTGCACGAATTCATCTAAGTGTAAGTAGTTAAGTTTATGAAATACCTTCTCGGAATTAATCACAAATATTTGATTCGCAATTCCTGTGCTAACCCATTCTATTAACTCAACCGCTATTTTGAGTTTCTTTTTTTTAATTATACTTGCCTCTTCATTTTGCATTATGCTTAATTTTGAATATTTCCCAACAATATTTTTGAAATCCATCCCAATCAGGAATATTTTTTGAGAGGAATAAATTAATTTATGGAGAAAGAAAAGAATTCTATCCCCATCTGTAAATCCTCCTGGATTCAAAACATTTTCTATAGGCTCAACTTGGGTTGTACCAATGATTTTTTCAAATTTAATAATATCCTCCTTAAAGACTTTAATTTTCTCGATATTATCACCGTGAGCATGTATAATGTTAAAATGAGTATAATTGAATTCTTCTTGAGTTATACCATCTAAATCTGAAAAAATGGCAGTAATCGGAATTGATTTCTCCTTTAAAAGTACAGCAGCACCATCTGCTGCTATATTGATGAAATTCTTAAAAAAGGCTAGACCTTTATGTTTAAGAATATATTCTACGGTATTTTCAAGAGAGGGACCACACCCGAATATTAAAATATTAGGCTTAGAATGTAGGGTTCTTTTAAATAATAGCAAAATTTGTTCTAGATCATATATTTGTGACTTTGAAAGCAAAATTTTAACAAGATAATTCCTTGCTTCGCAATCTCTTTTATAACTAAATTTAAACCTACTCCGGATTTTTGCATACCAGTCTTTAAACTCATCGAAATTATTTAATTGAGCCTTTAACGTGGATTCCATTTTTCATTTATTATGTTAGATCTTAAATAAAATTTTAAATTATTATCTTAATTATTTAAAACATACTAATTTAATTCAATTTAATAATTACATCTCTATAAAATTATTTACAAAGAGTAAGATAAAAATGGCAAAATGGTTTACTAAAACACATCAATGGTTTGATGACGCCTCTAAAGAGGTAGGGATTACACCATATGCAGCAGAGCAATTAGGAGAGATTAGTTTTGTTGATGTAGAGGGTCTTGATGGAGCAACTCTTGAACAAGTTTCAATGGATGGGGATGAACCAACAAGCGATCCTATTGATTGCACTGTTGAAAGCAGTAAGGCTGTAGGTGACATTTACTCACCTGTATCTGGAACCGTTACAGCGATTAATTCTGATTTAATGGATGAGCCAGAAAAGATTAACGAAGATGCTTTTGGAGCATGGCTTTTTAAGATAGAACCTTCAAGTTGGGATGCTGAAAAAGGAAATCTTTTGGACGAATCTGCTTACAAAGCATTAACTGGTTAAAAATTCATATAACCGTCAAATTTGAATATATTTCTTAAAATTTTTTTCTTTTTTTTCCTTTGGTAGATCCTTTGGATAAACATGATGAGATTAAATTAAGGTTGATTATTGCTCCGATTTATGAAACGGGAAGACTTCTGCAAAAACATGTTGGGTAGGTTGATTTTTTCTGCTTATCCACCCTAAATTGCTTGACCTGATTTCACCGCAATGATATATTGGAGTGCGATAAAAGTAATTATTATTGTTACTACTCCAATTGCTAGAATATATACTGCCATCTTTCGGTTATACACATATTTTGATGCTTGATACAAAAATATGAAGCCTATTGAGCATAATATAATCAAAATTGAAGCTACTATGCTTTCAACTATAAAAGCTTCATGAATATTGTCAAATATGAAAATAGGATCTCCTTGCTGATCAGCACCTAACGCGGGAGGCTCTCTTACAAGTAAATATGCTACACCTGTCTGAAGAACAAATAATACTATAAAAATACCTATTATCCCTAGAGATCTTGAAGGCATGGGAAGAGATAATCTTGGGAGTTTTAGCTTTGGAAAATGTATTTTTGGTTTCCTTATCCCGTTTCCAAATACCCAAGGAGTCCCTTTTTTAATCTTTTCAAAAACAGTTTCAGAACCGATTACTTCTTCCTTTTTAGGCCTTTCCTTTGCTATTGGTTGCTTTTGCATAATTAACTATAAATGAATTATATATGACAATTTAATAATTTTTTCAAATACTTCTTAATGTGTTTCGATATTTTATGCTAGCTTATTAAGTAAGGATAACACAAACTCCCATATCTTTTCAACAGAAGGAACTGATATTCGCTCATCGGGTGAGTGAGCCCCTATATTTTTTGGGCCAATAGATATCATTTCCATTTGAGGGAATTTCTCTTTTAAGATACCACATTCAAGACCTGCATGGATAGCTTTCACTTCAATTTTCTTCGCATATAATTCTTGATACACATCCTTAGTTATCTTCAATAATTTCGAATTGAAATCAGGAGTCCAGCCGGGATAATCACTGTCTATTATTGCTTCGATCCCTAATCCGCTTAAGTTTAATAAAGCTAAAACTTTTTCCCATATTACAATTTTAAAGTATTCACTTAAACTTCTTTGACTTAATCTAAGTTGAATTCTTTCCTCTTCAGTTTTGATAACCGCTAAATTAGACGATGCGAAGACTAAATCTCTTATTTGAGGATGCATCGATAAAGGACCATCAGGGATTGTGTACAAAATATTAAGGAGATTATCTTGTATTTTCTGTTTAAAAACTTCATTAAAACTAGTGTTTTCCAATTTTTCGAAAGTAATATCTAAGGAAGGTTCAATACCCTCAAATACTACTTTAATTTTCCTAAATACGTCTTTAATCATCTGATCTATCTCTAAAAAATCATTTTCCTTTATAAGAAAAACGGCACTAGCCTCTCTTGTAATAGCATTGGTTCTGTTGCCACCGTTTATGGAATTAATTTT
>JAEOTL010000484.1 GCA_016839845.1 Promethearchaeota archaeon | reverse complement strand
CCGAGTTCAACCCACAAGGAGGGATCTTGCTATTAGCTGCGAGTTTAGTTCTGAGTATATTCGGATATATGATACTTATCAGCAGAGATATTAGTTTAAATATATATTTGGAAAAAATCTTCAAACGAAATATAATACTCGAATTTTTCCAAATAATTTTTATGCTCCTTATTATCATCATGATTCTCTTTAAGGGATTCGCAATACCATGGTTTCGTTACTACTTAATCGAGCAAACTTATGAGATCGGGACTATATCAATTCCAAAATTATATATTTCAGTTTTCGGTGTATTTTTTACCTCACTCGTCCTTGTTATGATAACAACCTACCTTCAATTAAAAAAAACAGTGAAAAATGTTCGAAAACAACGTTCTCAGGGTGCTACAGATAATTTGCTTCTTTTTGTAAAAGATCAAAATTCCTCACGACTTATAACTCAGATGGGGTATAAAACTATAGCATTTCTGGTAACAGTATTAATAGGAATTGTTACAACAACTAATTTACTCACCGTTGAAACGGGATTAGCTCTATTAGTTGTAGTCATTCCTTTTATAATATCGGGTTTTTCTGGACTTATTGTTCACCGTTTACTAGAAAGAAGAAAGCAAAAGAAAGAGGAAGAGGAAATTGAGTTACCGTTTATTGATTCGAAAAAAGTATGCAATAAATGCGGTGAATCAATTTATTTAACAAACAAGTACTGCGGTTCCTGTGGTAGTCAAGTGATTTATACAGATAATATCGGAATTTATACGTCTAAATGTACCAAATGCAATGGATACATATATGACAAAGCAGAATTCTGCCCAACATGTGGGAATGAAGTAACAAAGCAAGAATAAATCTGGTTATCCCTTTTTTTCCTATCTTTTTATTTTTTGAGCTCGGGGACTCTGATTAGCTCTAATCTCAGGAGTAGCTTTTCTAGGTTTCAAATATCATCGTTATGACATTATTGTCTAACCAAAACTGATCCTTTTCCTCTTTAGATTTAATTTCTGAGCGAAAAAAATAAATATCATCAAGCCTAATTTTGAATAGAGCTTAGTAGAAGGTAAATATATGTGACTCTTCATCTTGTTGAGGGAAAATTAATTAAAAATAATATTTTATTTGTCATTCCAAGTTGGGGTAGTTTACTTGGCTATCCGACCTTAGGCAAATATAATAATAAAAAAGTATCAAAAATATATCAAGATCTAGTCGTTTTTTTAGGAGGAAGTGAATGTGCTATATCAACAGAAAGTGGGACACTCTACTTCTTATTTGGATTAGGATATTACTATGTCAAATTTGAACTCGAATCGGGAATACAGATTATAGATAGAAGACAATTAACAGGATTAGTTTTACCTGATTTTGTGTATGATCATTTAGCAACATCGAAAAATATTGCCTTAGAAACAGACCGTGATGTAATTATTAGTGAAAATCTATTCAAATTACCAATAGACATGTCGTTTAAATCAGAAAATAAAATTGCATTTATTCAAGGCACGCTCATGAGAAATCTGTTCATCCCCTATAAGGATGTTTTCTTAGAATTTATAAAAACCATACGAGAACCAACATCTTACCAACAAGATACAAATAAGCATATGATATTAAGTTCATTTTTAAATTACTTTAATGAAATTTTAATATCACGACATATGGAATATGAAACTAAAATAGCGTACATGAATAATACGGCGGGATTAAATGATATATGCTTTGGAGTAGATAAATTCCTAAAGGCATTTTTCACCACTTTGGAATTGCACGGCATTGAAAAGACTATTCTAAAATTAAAAAGTGTTTTTTCTTCTATTGAGTTTGATCCAATGTTTCTATTTTCAATATTTGAAAAATCAGCATCTATGCTTAAAGACTCTAAACCTTTTTCGTTTAACCTTGATGATGATCGAACGTATAAAAAATTACCTAAAGAGTCGATATTTATATCTGCTGAGAAAAGAATGAATTCTTTTAAAGAATGGCCATTGCTTTTTAAACGACAGACAAAAGAACAGTTAAGTTCCACCGTTCATAAGCAAGAGAACATTACAGAAAAAAGAGATATACTTGAAAAGCCAAAAATTCCTGATTTTGAACTCAGAAAAAATCTTCATCCAATAATTGAATCAAAACCACTACCTTCCTTACAGTACAGTGATATTTCACAAATTCTCCTGACATTGAAAAAAATCGTAGAGGAGGATTACGAAAAACGGGCAATTGGAGAAGCAATTGAAATTGGAAGGGATCTTATCAAGAAGCAAGTGCTCTATATGAATTATCTATGGAAAATGAGTAAATATATCAATTTATACCAGAAATCAAACCCAAATATTGGATTAAACCAAAAAGAAAAGAATGAACTTTTAAAAGATATTGATGATTGGATAAAAGTAACCCACGAAAAGCTTAATACTCCTCATATATAAATTTAAGAGGTTTGATTTAGAATTAAAACTGTTCATATGCTCGGAAATCAGGAAGTGGAAATTATCGATCTTCCTGAACCAACACCTAAAGACGACCTAGTTGTCGTAAAGATAATTTCCTCGGCGATTTGCGGCACGGAATATACTTCCTATCACGGTAAAAATGCAATAGAAAGCAATTCAGGTCATGAGGCATCGGGGATAATTTGGGAGACTGACAATGCTAAATTAGTGAAAAAGGGTGACCGCGTTTCAATTTATCCCACAATTTATTATCCTTGCCATAATTGCCCTGCATGTTTGTCTGGGGTGTGGTATCACTGCTATAATCCATTAACACAGCAGAGATATCCCGGGAATCATTCTCAATTTGTATTAGTACGAGAGGATTGCTGTTTGCCTATTCCTGAGGATATGTCATTTGAAACGGGAGCTCTAATTGATGACTGCTTGGGGACGCCCTACCGAGCGATTAAACGATTAAATGTAAATGAAAATGACACAGTCTTGATTACTGGTGTTGGCCCAATTGGTGTGGCAGCTGCTATGATATCAAAGTTCCTTGGTGCTCGCGTTATAGCCGTTGATTTAAATGATATTCGTTTAGAGCATGTACTACAATATAACGTCGAGAATATTATCAACTTAAAACGAGAAAATGTGCGGAAAAGAGTACAAAATTTAACCGATAAAAGAGGTATTGATGTGGCAATTGAATGTTCTGGAATGGAGGAGGCTCAGATCCAATGTTTAAATACTGTAAAACCAGGAGGTCGCGTCGCATTTCTGGGTATTAAATCTGAAAAGATGACTATTAGTGTCCTTACTCATTTTATATTAAAGGAACTAACGGTAATTGGGAGCTGGGGAATGATACCATCTGAGCATCCCGAAATCATCGAGTTAATTCGAGATGGACTTCCAGCAGAACAGATGATCACACACAAATTCAACATTGATGATGCTTCCAAAGCTTTTAAAGCATTTTTCAGTGGAGAGGCTGTAAAAGTATTAATAAATCCGTGGGAATAGGTCCCAAATATGAGTTTTTCTTACAAAAAATTATTAATCATTTTATTTGATAGTTAACAGATTATATTAGGAAAGTTTAACCATATTATTTAGAGATGATTTTATGGAAGTTTATATCTTATTATTTAGACCAGGATTACCATTAGATGAGCTAATAAAAGTATCTAACACCAGACGAGAGCTTTTTAAAGAAGTAAAGGGATTAGTTCAAAAATATTATATCTCCGATACTGATTCTGATCGTGTTGGGGGTGTGTATATTTTTGACTCCAAAGAAAGTCTTGATGCTTTCAAGAATTCAGAGCTCTCCAAAAGTACAGCAGATGCCTATCAATTCCAAGATGATCCAGAAATTAAAATCTTTAATGTTTCTAGCCTTTTAAGGTAAAGATACTAAATTTTCTATTTTTTTCCTATCATTTGAAGATGGCCCGCAAAATTTACCAAAGATCTATTAGTGCAATGTTCTAACTCCAACTTCAGAAGTTCATTTCTAGTTTGAGGATTTGTTTCTAATTTCTGTAATATTTCAGGTTTTATTTGATGCATAAAAACAGGCGCACCCACAACCTCAATAACTTCTAGATTTGCAGCTTCAAAACATTCTGCTAACTCTTCCCATTCTAGATTGTATTGAGGAAAGTCAAATTCATTCGATATATTAGTATTAAGAAGAATTTTTGCTTCTTCTATATAATTCGATTCAATATATTCAGGAACTCTTCGAAATTTAGTATCTAAAGTAACACTGACGTATCCATGTTCTTTGACAACTCTCGCTAATTCTTTTATCGCTAGTTTCGGTTTCAAACAAAAAGAAACTGCATCATATTGAGAAAACACATAATCAAACATGTTGGATTCCAACTCTTTCATATCGATTATATTTCCTTTGATATATTGAGCTTCAAATTTCTCTTCTAGTTTTGATAATCGATTTTTTGCTTCATCTAACATTTTTTCTGAAATATCTAATAGGGTGATATGTTTATATCCTTGTTCAATGAATTTTTGTGTCCAGTCTCCATCCCCTGCCCCAGCATCCAATATATTGATGTCTTTATTCTTTGGGATGTATTTAAGCATAAAATGCCATGTAATATCATCAGCAAAACCCATAGCTGATCTGGGATTAGTATTCATAACTGAAGGATACTTCCCTGAGTTGTATATTTTTGCATATTTATCAAAATACTCTTCCACTTTTTCTTTCTTGTTGTTCATATATTTCACACCATATTGTTCTTGATGACAAGTTTTAATATAAAATTATTGCATTGCTGAGGTTATTCACGAGTGTTTATGAGATTTATTCCAAGATGATTTTATAACAAATTTTCAATCCATAGAGATCAGCAAATTTTTGAGAATAAGTAAAAGTTTTTTTATTTCTTCAAGATTATTTAATATTATTAGCAAAAAAATCAAAAAAACAAGGAACAATCATGTCACTTCCATTAAAGCATGCAGTTGAAATTGACGAGAATATTACTCACTATGAGTTTAAACTATTGGATCAAATCCAAGTATTAAAGTATGATGAGAGTAAATGTGTTGAGTGTGGATTCTGCCATAGAGTATGTCCTGTTACCATTTCGATTTACGATGAGCCATTAAAAAGAACTGCAATTGGCACACCTATAGAAATGAAAATGGAATCCGATAAAAAAATCGTTGTTGACACAGAGAAGTGTGTTTGGTGTGGAACCTGCGATTGGTGCTGTCCAACTCACGCTTTAGAACTACTGCTCAATGGGGAACATAAAATTAATTTGGTAGAAAATGGTTCATTACCTGAATTTGATTCAGAAGAACGAACAATGGAAGATGGACGAGAGGTTCGAAAGATTGTAGAAGGATCAATAACATTCACGTCTACTGAAAAAGATAAAAAAGTAATCGATACCTACTGTGAAGAATGTGCTGTAGGAGCATTGTCTCGAAAAGATTCTGAGATTGAAGTTGACAAGGATCTGTGCATCCTATGCTATAAGTGTTCAGAAGCAGCTCAAAATTATGACAATATAAGTGTTGAAGTCCACCGGGATAGGTTTATGAAAGTTAAAGGAGACCCCTCTTCAATTTGGAACGGTGTTATGCTACGAGTCCTCGGCAAAGAAGGTAAAATCAAGGGTATTATTTCCAGAAGTCAAAATAAACTCACTGATGCTGTATTAAGGTTACTTGGAAGAGAGGGACTCGAAGAAGAATCCTAACCCTATTTTTTTGTTGCTTTTTTTAATATTTATTACCTCAAACTTCAATATAAATTATAATTAATTGAGAAGATATGAAAGATTCTCTAAAACGATGGTTAGTGGATCACAATATAAACTATATTCTACATACCCATAAAGCAGTTTTTACAGTCCCTGAGGCAAAGGAACATTCCGGACATATACCTGGTGCCCATTGTAAAAATCTTTTTCTTAAAAATAAAAAAACCGGTCAGTTATATCTAGTTACGATCCCTTATGATAAACGGTTAGATTTAAATCAATTCCGTCGATCGGTAGGTGCCCCTAAAATACGTTTTGCAGGAGCTGAAGATTTGTTAGAGACATTAGGAATTACCCCCGGTGCTGTTTCTCCCATTGGTTTAGTTAATGATACAGAAAATAAAGTAATTTTCATAGTTGATAAAGAAATCTGGGATGCGGATGAAATTTGTTGCCATCCAAATGTTAATACGGAAACACTTCAAATTCCGGGAAAAGATTTCCAGAAGTTAATTAAAGCTACAGGAACTTCAATGGAAATCAAGTTACTTCCCTATTTAGAGCCCCAATAGGTGTGTAGAAGCTAATCCTGAAAATGACTTCTAACCAATATAATTTAATATTATAATACCTTGTAATTATCACCTAGTTTTAATACTATTTTTTGGCGTTATCTGTGGAAGAAAAAAAAGCGAAAATGCAATTAGTTATTATTATAGGGCCCCCTGCTGTAGGGAAAATGGCGGTCGGATTGGAACTTGCAGAGCTTACAGGATTTAGGCTATTTCATAATCATATGACTATAGACCTCGTCCTCAATTTTTTTGAATATGGTTCAGAAAAGTTTCATATTTTGAATGAGGAATTCCGTCGTCGTATATTTGAGGAGGTTGCCACAAGTAATATATCTGGATTAATTTTCACATTTGTAGCTGCCTTCAATGATGATAGCGATAGAAAATATCTCGAAATGATAACAAACATCTTTAGAGAGCAAGGAGCCAATGTGTATTATATTGAATTAGAAGCGTCTTTAGAAGAACGATTAAAAAGAAATAAAGGAAAACTGCGAATGGATTTAAAACCTTCAAAGCGAGATACGACGAGATCAGAGAAGGGTTTACTTAGTATGGAGAAACAGTGGGTTATGAACTCGAATGACACTTACCCATTTTTCTTTCAGCATAATTATCTCAAGATAGAAAACACTAATTTAAGCGAAAGAGATGTAGCAAAAATGATTTTAAAGAAATTTAATAATTTTAAAACTAGAAATTGAATTAAATTAATGAATTTAGCGTTCTGGTTTTTCAATGGAAATTTCACTCAAAAAAAAAGGGTTGATATTTGAGTTTCTTTTGGGCTCTAAAAGTACAATAAATTACGAACGGTTACCAATAAGGTACATTAGGCCATCTGCGAGTGTTCCTCTCCAGCAGATAAAATCATGCGCTCCAATAAATTCTACATATTTAACTGTATATCCTTTACTTAATAACACATCCCGAAAGTGACGGTTTGAGAAGAAATGACCTGGACCACCATATACTGCTTCCCTGGGTTCATAAACACCAATTTCTATATAAAAGTCAAGAGGAAGTTTCTCTTTTTTCACATATTCCCCTATCAAATATTGCCAGTTCTGAAAATGAGGATCAATTTTCAGGAATTTAGGAGGAAATCCCCTTCGTAAGTCATCGGTTTCAGGCACCCAGTAGGGAGCTGATTGAGAAAGGATTTTTCCAAATTTATCTGGATATTTTAGGCCAAGATAAGAACCTGTCAATCCTCCGAGGCTTAAACCTCCCACAATAGTCTTTTCTGGATTTTCCGATAAGTTGTATTTCTTTTTGAGATGTGGGAGAAGTTCTTCGGCTACAAAATGAGCAAAATCGGGATTTGTATGCAGTTCTTTGTTTCGAGATGCCGTTTGGTTGCAAATGAAAACAGTGATAATAGGGGGAATCTTTTTGGAAAATATCAAGTTGTCTAGTATGGTAGGTGTTGGGATTCGATTTAAGTTAGTATAGAAATAACCATCAAAAAGAAACAAACTACCATAAGGCTCGGTTGAGGGATTGTAATTTGGGGGGAGATAAATTTTGATGTAAAATTTATAATTAAATTTAGCACTTTTTAACCAAAATGCACCTAATTTTCCCTCAGGGATATTCTCTTTTTTTTCTATCCAAGGTTGCAAAGGGGCATCAGAGAGTTCCAATGTAGCAAAAGTATCACCTGTAGCAAAAGAAAAATTCTTTTTATTTAAAGGATCGCCCTTAAGGGGTCTCAAATTACCTTTTGGTGGAAAAAGAGGTATATCTTCTAAAGAGATAGATACCTTATGAATTGCATAGGCTATTCTG
>JAEOTL010000483.1 GCA_016839845.1 Promethearchaeota archaeon | reverse complement strand
GCTTTAGAAAAGTAATTAACCACTTCCCATGGTTCTCTAAAGGAATCTACAATCTTTTCAACCTCGTGCTGGTCTTTGGTGTGAAATGAAACATATTCTCTCATTCTGCTCATCATCTCCGGGTCATTTCTCTCAACTGACGAGGATATTGCTAATACTGGTGTACCGGTAATGTGAAAAGCCATAGGATACAGGACATTAAAACCTTTAGCTCTATAATATCGAGCAAAAATATCCCCATTAACAAAGCTTCTCCCATTTCCAATGTGTGAAAGTCCAGTAGGATACGGATAAGGGGAAGTCATAAAGATCTTTTCCCTATTTGGATCTGGATAGGCATCAAACACTTCTGCTTGCTCCCATTTATCTTGCCATTTTTTTTCAATTTTATGAGGATCGTACATTTTTTTCCCTTCTATTTTATTTCTGGTGTAAAAACGTAAATAATCCCTCTTCAATCTCTGATCTCATCAATTTAATATGAAACATCGAGCAAATAAATCCATGTTAAATTTAAAAGAAAGAGATCACAGGGATTTATTTCGCTATAATAAAACTGCGAGTAACTCTAATAAAGATAAATCTAATTTTGAGGTACATTTTATGGCAGTTTTATTCGAAATCATCGTTCTTACACTTAATATATATCCTTCTGTTGTTAAAAAATCTTAGGTTTTTCTAATTTTTTGTTATATTTTTTAGTGAATCGACATTTTTGAGAAATTCTTAAATTAAGTAATGATTTATTGTATTTTGTTGGCTTTTTTCCAATTTAGTACCAAGTAAGGTTAAAAGAAATCTAATAGGTGTAATATGAAAAAATGTTATTTATTACTTATTGGGAGTTAAATCAGGATTTTAATCCAGCAGATCTAGCTGAGATTACTCAACTCATATTAAGCAAGAAGCTCTACCCTACAGAAGGTGTTAACCAAATTGGTTGGTATGTATCCACTGGAGATTACTGGGGTGTTACCATATCTGAAGCGGATACTGAAGAACAATTAGTTAAAGACATGAGTGTGTGGAGGATGGCAAAACCAGGGCTGTTTAAATCATCAAAAACAAGTCCCGCCATGGAAATTGGTAAAGTACTTCCCATTCTGATGAAATTGAAGAAACAACTTGAATAAAAAGACCTATCTAATTATCTAAGAATCTCTCTTTTTTTTTCTTTATCAAGATCACTTAACATTTTTAATCTTTCTACCAATCATATAAAGTAAAATCATAACTAATAAGTGAAATAAATGGTTGAGTTTAATCCACAAGTTTTAAGTAAAGAAGAATTAAGAGCAATATCCGCGGGTGTGAATGAAGAAGAACTACTTTTATTTGATGAACACTGCTTAAATGCTTTTTATGATGAAAAAATAGTTATTGAAACCAAAAAACCCGGTTCCCCATGGGTTGTTGTAAAAGATTTCAAAACAGGAGAATTTTCAGAACTAATTGACTGCACTTCTCAAAATTGGGCACTGGCTTTAGGATTTGCGAATCCTGATGTTAATTATGCGGTAGCTGAGCAAATGAGTAGGGTAACTCACATCAAGTCAGATAATGTATCCCCTGCTCGGGCGAAATTTATCAATAAGTTATCAGAACTTGCTCCAGGAAAATTAAATGGGGGAAGAGTTCATGTAAACAACGAGGGCGGGGGTTTAGCAATTGAAGCTGCTATAAAACTTGCATTGATCGCATCAAAAAATGGTCATCACTTCTTAACTTTCAATGGCGGATATCATGGAAATACACTCGCTACATTATCAGCTTCCCACCCATTGCATTCTATCACGAGATTTAGAACCTTCGGGAATGAATTTTTTACCAGAGTTCCACAACCTTATTGTTATAGATGTTTATGGAATTATAAAGAGGGTTGCTACGGAAAAAGAGATCCCAATTGCAATTTAGAATGTTTTGATTTAGTTGAGAAATATCTTATGGGCTTGACCCCTAGACCACTCGCTGGAGTTTTATTGGAACCTTGGCAGGGACCAGGCGGACACATTCCATTTCCTCCAGACTTTCTCGTAAAATTAAAAGAAATTTGTGAGCAAGAAAAAATCTTCATTATCTACGATGAATCTCAAACAGCAGTGTGGAGAACAGGAAAATATTTCTCTTTATCTGGTAGATATGAGGAGGAATTAGGAATTGATGTAGTACCTGACATGATGTGTTTTACTAAAGCCATCGGAGGAGGATTCCCCTTGGGAGCGATGATTGCATCAACTAAGATAAGAAAACGGTTTCTTGCTTCAGAGGACCATACAACGTTTTGTAATACTCCCATAGGATGCACAGCTGGAGTTGCTTCTATGTTAGTCATCGAAAAGGCTAAAATAGGGGAGAACTGTGAACAAAGGGGAACTCAGATAACAAAAAGACTAATAGAACTTCAAGAAAAATATGAACAAATTGGCGATATACGAGGACCAGGATTATTTATAGGAGTTGAATTAGTGAGGGATCAAGATTCAAGGGAACCTTTTACAGAATTAATGGAAGAAATGCTTCATGAAGGAATTAGACAAAACATTATATTTGGACCAAGTATGCCATACATTAGCGGAGCTGGAAAGCTGTTACGACGAAATGTGATCAAAGTAAAACCTCCCCTTATTATCACTGAAGAAGATGCTGATTTCATCTGTGATAAATTCGAGAGCGTACTAAAAAAAGCTTTAAATAATTTAAAATAATCGAGGTATGAAGAATGTCTAAAATATTGATAGTATATTATTCCCTTACGGGGAGTACAAGATTTATATCTGAATCTTTAACTGAATCTTTAGAAGCAGATAAACTTGAATTAAAACCTATTAAAGAATTAAATCCTGAAAAAGGTACCAAATTTATGTGGGGAGGAGCTCAATCTACGATGAAGAAAAAACCTGAATTGGAGCCAATTGAAATTAATCCAGTGGAGTATGACCTCATAATTATAGGTACTCCTGTGTGGGCATGGAATTTCACACCTCCGGTTCGCTCATTTTTATCGATGTTTGATTTTACTGATAAAAAAGTAGCATTGTGGACTTGTAGTGCTGGTTCGGGTAATAGAGCGATGGGAAAATTAAAGAGCGCATTAAAAAGTTCAAATGTAATTGGTCATATTCAATTTCAATTCAAATTTAAAGACCCTTTAGACCAAGATCTTACAGATTTTAAAATAAGAACAAAAGAATGGGCATCAAAATTATTAGAAAAACTAAAACTATGAAATTCGCGATAAATCTCCCTAATTTCGGGTATGATTTTACACCTCAAGGGCTTATAGAAATTGCAGTTGAAGTAGAACAAGCTGGTTGGGAGGGATTCTTCTTATGGGATCACATGGCATTCATGGAGGGTAGGGATATCTCTGTTCTTGATCCGTGGGTTTGTTTGGCTGGAGTAGCATTAAAAACTAAGAAAATAAAAATAGGAACTCTGATCACTCCAATTCCTCGAAGAAGGCCATGGAAATTGGCCCGTGAAACAGTCTCATTAGACCATTTATCGAATGGACGCTTAATCCTTGGTGTGGGCATAGGCGCTCCTGATTATGATTTTACTACATTTGGGGAAGATTTTGATGCGAAAACTCGGGCTAGGAAACTTGATGAAGGACTAGACATATTAACAGGTTTATGGACGGGTGAAGAATTTAGTTATGAGGGAGATTATTATCAATTAAAAAAAGTAAAATTCTTACCAACACCGGTTAATGGTCAAATACCGATTTGGGTTGCAGGAATGTGGCCATATAAGAAACCTTTTATACGTGCATCACAATTTAATGGAGTATGCCCAATCAGCGCGAATTGGCCCCAGGAGTTGACGCCACATGATGTAAGGGATATTAAAAATTTGATATTTAAGAATCGGGATAACAGGGGTACGTTCGATATCATAGTTTCGGGGGATAGCCCAGGAAATCTTTCAGAAGGAATTGGTATAACTAAACCTTTTGAAGAAGAAGGAGCTACATGGTGGTGTGAAAACATAAATGCTCGCAGATTTTCTAATTCAAGAGAAAAAATGATGGAAAGAATACGTCAAGGACCACCGGTGGAGAGATAATTACCCTATTCTGCTATCAGGGTTAATGATTGGTTAGATTTTGGTTTAAAGGAAAATTGATTTAGGTCCTTATGGATTAGTTTGATGAGTGGTGGAAATTTAGCAAGATAAAGAGAAATACCTAGAATTTCCTTTGAATTTAAGAAAAATTTAAGATTCCTATTAAATTTGAAAAAACCAAAACCATCACGAGTCTTATCGATGGCACCAATTTTCGTCCCGATAAACCAAATTCGATTTGTTTTATTAAGATTGAGGTTATAGAGAGCTATAATTGTTCCAATTTTATAGTGAGGGATGCCCCCATCCAAGATACAATTAGTATCATCAATTATAGCGCTTGCTCCATAAATTGGTGAAATTTGATGGTAAAAATGTTCGGGAAGATGAGCTAGAGTAAACTCTGGATAACTAGAATGGATTTCTACAGGGATCTGATTAGTCATTCGTTTTTTAGTACTGGGCTTTTGACTCTCTTCCTTGATTGCTAATGAAAAAGGAATTCCACCACTAGCACGAATTGCATTATCAGAGGTGCGAACTTCTATGTGTAAGTGAGGACTTGACCAATAAGCAAAATACCCATTGCGAATAGTGGTTCCCATGGAATCCCCTACTTGAATACGGTCACCCATCTTAATACTAGGTTTAACATGCAAGATTTTATAGACAATTCCCTCATTACGAGGATTTCTGATTAAAGTAAGATAGTCTTTGTCTATTCCTCCACTAAATCTGGGTTTAGGCGCTCGTAAGGTCTTTATTTTTTCAATAACCCCTGAAACTGGACTAAATACTTCATAATTCTCTAATGGGAGGGAGTGGTATATATCAATTGCGAGGCCATGCTGATGTGCATAATACGGAGACGTTCCTATTGTGAAATGACTCGAATGAGGTATGGATACACGAGTATCCTCCATGTTAACAATGTCATAAAATTGTAACTCATCCATGACCTTTATGAATTATAGAACGTGTTTATTTTTTTATATCATCCAGTAGAACTTGCCTTTTTGTCAGTAGTATCGTACTTGCTAAGATTGTGATAAATCCAAAAATTAAAAATAAAGTTGAATTTGTACTTGCTGGTGTTAATCTAAAAATTAAAAAATAAGCCAGTATCGGAGTAATTTGGGCGGGTACTCCAATTATTGGGGAGAGTATATTTGCTTGACCTTCCTTCAATGATTTTTGAGCAATCGTAATCTCAAAATACGCAGCAAGCCCTATGATCAAAGATGTTGGAATAAAGAGTAATATCTCCCCTAGTACAGAAGTTCCTGCTATAAAATGGGTGATTGAAGTGGTAAAGGGGGCGATCCAAACGGATGTTAGTGAATAAGCTAACCCAGATACTAACCCTAATAAAATTCCCTTTATCTTCACATATCTTGCTGCTAAAAACTTCAGTAGCACTGAAGCAAATGTTAATATAATTGTAAAAATGCTCAATCTGATTAAAAATCCTGAATCCAGGATGTCAAAAGAGGAGACATCTATGGAGAGCTCACTTATACTAAACAAGATTATACCAAGCATCATCAAGATTATTCCAATTAGTTCTTCTTTCTTTAACGTCTCTCCTAGAATCTTTATAGATCCTATTGCCAACACGATCAATCCCGAACTCATAAGACCGGGTACCAATGCGGGACCAATAAAGGACTGTGCGAGTAAATAAAGTACTGCGCCACCTACTATTACTTGTAATAATAATCCAAGGATCCACACTCGATTTTTAGTCAAACTTTTTAAAAATTTAGGTTCATCTAAATGCTGGTTAATAATTTTTTTTTGTAAAAGGACTCCCGTTTTAGTAATACAACCAGCTCCAATCGCAAAAAATACCCCCAACACATACGAAATCTATTTTCACCTATTAATAATCAAGATTCTTAAAAATCTTTTCAAACTTTAAAAAGTCGTTCTTTACAATCCCAAAAAAGTCAAAGTTTATTATCTTTAGGTTTTTCACTTTATTAGTACTTTAAAAATTTAAAGTATTTTTTAACCATCGTGAAATATGGTTAGAAACAACCCAAAAAATTGGTTGAAACCTAAAAATGGTAAAAGGAACAGTAAAATGGTTTAATAGCCGTAAAGGCTTTGGATTTATAAACTCTGAAGAAGGTGGCGATGTATTTGTTCATTACACTGCGTTAAGTGGAAGAGATGACGAATACAAGACACTAAATGAAAACGATAAAGTTGAATTTGAAGTTGTGGAAGGCAAGAAGGGTCCACAAGCGAGTAATGTTGTAGTTACTGAAAAAGCGCCTCCAAATCCATATAGTAGAGGCGGCCGAAGAGATTTTCGCTTTTAAATTAGAACCAACTATAAATCTGTAATTTGTAATTAAGTAATCCCATAAGAAGTAAGTAATAAGAGTAAAAGTTATTTTGCGATTGTTATCGAATCTTATCTTTTTTTTTATTATCATTTAGCAAGTAAATCTTTGATTTCATTTATAATGCAAAGTAGATTAATAAGTATTAATCATAAAAATTCAAATTTAAGTAAAAACACGGTAAAAGGAGGTTAGTTACTATATGGCAAGACAACTAAGAAGAATAATAACGGGTCATAATGAAGAAGACAAATCAATTGTAGCTAATGAGGGTCCACCTCTAGGGGGTTTTGGTTTGTGGGG
>JAEOTL010000482.1 GCA_016839845.1 Promethearchaeota archaeon | reverse complement strand
ATGAAATCATCTAAAGTTATTGGGTAATTTATTATCTTGTTTTTAACAAAACTTTCAAGTTTTGGATTGTTCTTAAAGGAATCATCAATGGGAGTTAGTATGATTTTTCGAGCATTCTTTGCTTCTACTTTCTTTATTTCTACTTTATCGTCAATTTTAGTTCCAGTATTTTTTCGCAATCTGGGACTGATACGAATGATATCCTTGCCATAATCCTCAGGATATCCAGGCCATGCAATGCCAGCACTTTGTTTTTTTCCAATAAGCTCAACGACATCCCCTGCTTGAATATTTAACTTTTTCATAATATTTTCATCAATTCTGGTCATATTTCGACCAATATCTCGTTTCCTAGCATCTTGTACTCTAAATTTAGTTTGACTCAATTATCCCTCATCCCTAGTAAAAACTAAACTCTGGTTTAAGATTCTGAATTCCCCATATATTTTTACAATCCGATTTCCACAAAATTAATATTTTTGTGATTTAAAAGTATTTTTATGATCCGAAATGAATCTAAAAGGTCAAAAACCTAAATTTTGGAAGCAACGATCTTACTGATTGAGGAACTTTTGTATCTCAATAGTATATCCATTCGGATCTTTAAGGAAGAAATGATAAATTTTAAATTTCTGATTAATTTTGGGCTTCTCTGGAACATTTACTCCCGACTCAGTTATTTTTCTATACATTTCATCAACTTTCTCAGTTACTAGTGTTAGAATCGGACTTTTTTTACCATAAATTATTGGCATATGTTTGCAGAAGCCTATTTTGCCTTGGTTATTCACATTGAATATTCTACATACGCCTTGATCTAAATATTGCGTCAATCCTAAGACATTTTGGTAAAAACGAGAGGTTTTTTCAAGATCTTCAGTTCCTAAAAAAGTAATGAATTCCTTAAATATCATAATTAATAATCAATTTGAAGTAAGAATAATTTAATCAATTGGTTAGATGAAGTTAAACAAGGATTAAAGACATATTTTCTGATAATTATGCTAAGCCAAGATAAATTACTTAGGGATGGCAAACTCCATATATTTTTATTAGGATCTGGGGGTCCAATTAATAACGTCAAAAGGGTTACCTCAAGTATTGCAGTTATCGCTGACGGAGAGTTTATCCTTTTTGATGTTGGACCAGGAACATACCGGAATGCTGATCTAATGAGGCTTCCAGTGCACCAATTAAGTGCAATTTTTCTTACTCATTTCCATTCAGATCACATCGGAGATTTAGGGGAAGCGAATATGATGTCGTGGGCGAGTGGAAGATCAAAGCCATTGGAAGTATATGGTCCTAACGGTGTGAATAAAGTTGTTAATGGATTTAGGATGGCATATGATTTTGATACAGAATACAGAATTGCTCACCATGGAGATGAAATTGTCCCTCTTAAAGCGGGGATTCCTATAAGTAAAACTATAGAAACTCAAGACTTCGATGAACTGGTATTATGCTTCGATAGAAATGGTGTGAAGATATATGCATTTGAGGTTGATCATTCACCTGTAAATCCAGCTTTAGGATATAGAATTGAATATAAAAATTTGATAGTGGCAATAACAGGTGATACGGTAAAAACAGAATACCTTGTTGAGCAATGTAAAAATGCTGATATTCTATTTAGTGAAGCAATTTCATTTGAGTTATTGAACAATATGGCAACAGCAGTAGAAAAGATTAACCCACGAGTTACAAAAATATTAACTGACATCCAGACCTATCATATGAATCCTATCTCTGCTGCTGAGCTTGCGAGAGAGGCAAACGTAAAGAAGCTTGTTTTTGTTCATATTACCCCCCCATTATTGAATGAAAGCTTTGAAGCTACCTATTTAAAGGGAGTGTCTGATGTTTTTGAAGGAGAAGTGGTTTTAGGTGAAGATCGAATGATGCTGGAACTCACACCCAAAATCTAAGTATATGAGTAATTAAAAGATTATGAGAGATAAGGACACAAAGATTAAGAAAAAACTTGATGTGAAGAGGGGGTTTTTCGAAGATGGACTCCCTTATGCTCGAATTGGTGATAAATTAAAAATAATTGTTAATATTGAAGCTTTAACTTTCAAAAATACACCTCCATCTGGATTTATGCTTAAGCGATTTGCAAGACCATTTCTTGATGAATATACAGTATATCTTATAGGACGAAAACAAAATGTGCCGGAAAACTATACCTTTACAGACATGGCAAATGACTATGCCAACCTAATTCGAACAAAGTTTAAGGAACCAGTTATTATTATGGGGGCATCCACAGGGGGACAAATCGCCCAATTTTTGGCAGCTGATCATCCTGATGTAGTACAAAAACTGGTTATTATATCTGCAGCATACAGGGTAAGTGAAAAAGGCGCAGAAATTGAGAAAAGATCTGGGGAATTGTTTAAACAAGGTAAATATGGTAGATCCCTGGTGGCAATACTGGATTTGCTTTTTAAATCAAAAATTACTCGAGGAATCGCTAAATTTTTCACCCTATTATTCGGAAGACTATTTATTGGGAAGATTGAATACCCCAATGATTTCTTAACAGAAGTTTGCGAAGATGTGGAGATGAATTTTAAAGAGAGATTGGGGGAAATCAAGGTTCCAACATTAATCTTAAGCGGCGAATTAGATATTGATTATCCAGCAGAGTACGTACGAGAAACAGCTGACGGAATTCCCAACGCCCAGCTAATTCTTTATGAAGGACAAGGGCATGGACTTGCGGGGAAATGGAAATTAATTCATAATGATATATTAGAATTTATCAAACAGTAATATTTATGAATCTCTCTTTCCCTAAAAGCACCTACCCAAATACAAATTGTTAGATAGTAGATCTTTTTAAATAGAAATATACTAGGTAAGATCATGATGGAAGATTCAGCTTTGTTATTAAAAAAAGCTTATGATAAAGGAGAGACTATCCCCGTTAAGGAAGCTCAAAAAATGCTTAAACAATCAGAACTGGTCGACAAGCTTCTGGAAACACCCAAACGAAGCCCTAATACCTTTGCAGGTCTACGAGGGTATATGTGGCGATTATTAGAACTCTGCGAAATTCCATTTACCAATACATTAGAAACAGTTAAGAACTGGATTGAACTTCTTGTGAGTAAATCATACTTTGGGGAGGGCTTCTCTTTAGAAGGAAAAAAAGACCATTTACTTGCATGTCACAATGCTTTAATCACAACAATCCTTATGAAAATGGAGTATGAGGATAAAGAAAAGATAGATGTGGGAATCGACTGGATATTGAAATATCAATCCGTTAAAAGAGGTCAAGAATGCTCGTGGACTGGTTCGGATCTTTATACTCGGTTTGGGGGGTGTATGAAAAAAGTTCCATGCTTCTATGGCGTTGTAAAATCAATGCTCGCTCTAACAGAATTTAAGAAAAGATTTGGAACTTCTCCAGAACTCGACAACAAGCTTACACAAGGATTAGACTACATACTTAAACATAGAGTCTACAAGCGATTATCATCTGATAAACCCATCGAGGATTCTATTATTTTAAACTTCTATCCATACACATATAAATCGAATTTAATCGAAATTTTATCACTATTAAAAGCAAACAGGTTACTTGAGGATAAACGGTGTGGTGAAGCTCTGCAAATATTGAGGAAAAAACAACGACCTGATGGATTCTGGCAAGCTGATACATCTTATATGAAATCCGCTTGGATTGATTTTGATACCCTTAAAAAACCGGGATTATGGATTAGTTATATTATAGGAACATTAATAAATAAGTAATGATCTGTTCAGTAATACAAGAAAAAAAGAAAAAATGAAAAAAAAATGTAAATCTTTAAGCTTTTTATGATGTAGGTTGATTACTTTCGTTTCGCTGTTAGATTTAAGGTAACAGCCCCTCGGCTTTTACTAGAGCATCTTTATATTTATCGATGGCCTTTTCAAACATATTTTGCTCGCGAAATATATCACCCTCATCTATGTACTCCAGTGCTTCGT
>JAEOTL010000006.1 GCA_016839845.1 Promethearchaeota archaeon | reverse complement strand
CGCTTATTGATGAGAGAAAGAGACAAGAGAGAGAAAAAAGGGAGGCTCAACGTTTAGCACTCAAAGAACGAGAGAGAATGATTCAGGAACAGATGAGTGTAAGAGAATCAGCGTATTCTCTTTTAGAAGATGCAGGTAAATATTTGAAACATCACATTCCTAACTATAACGAAGCTATTTCACTATATATTCAAGCAAGGCGTATATTAGAAGAAAATATTGGATGGGAACCAGAGATAAATAACTTAAATGCATTAATTAAAGATTTACAGCAAGAACAAGCGAATTTTCTAGAAAAGAAAAGATTAGAAGAACAAACTCGGTTACAAAGACAGAATGAATATGCATTGTTCCAAGAAGAAGTTAGAAATAGACGCATAGAACAGGAAAAGCTAAAACGAGAGCAAGAAAAACAATATAGAAATTTAGTTCTGAAAAGGCAACAAGTTGATAAGTTAAGAGATGACGGATTAAAACTTATTGATGAGGGTAAGAAATGGGCGGTATATCATAATTTTGAAAGAGCTTTTCAAAATTTCAACGATGCGATTACAAAATTCAGAGAAATTGGATGGGATGATGAAATAAAATATATCCAAACTGAAATAAAAAATACTAAGATATTAGAAGAAAGGGTTAAAAAAGAGGAAAAAAGGATACTAGCCATACAAGAACAATTGGATGAGCAAAGAAATTTAGAAATTCAACGTAGAAAAACTGAAGAAGCAAAATTAAAGGGTACTATTGGAGAAGTAGGTCAACTAGCAGACGAAGTAGTAGGTTTGATAGAAAAAAGAAGAGAAATACAGAAATTAGAAGAAAAACAAATGAAAAAGAAGATTAAGGATGATGCAAAAGAATTTCGTAGAGAAATGGGGGATTTTATTAAAATGAAGAATGAACTCATGGAAGAAATCAAAAGAAAGGAAAAAGAAGAGAGTAAATTTCAAGATGACTTACAAAGAGCTAAAGAAAGGGAAGATGTTGAGAATCTCAAAAGGATGATTAAAGAAAAAGGAAAAAAGAAAAAAAGTTAAAAATCATCCTTTAAAAAAGAATATTAACCATTTATCCAAATTATTTTCTTATTATTGAAATATCGTTATTAAAATAATTAAAAAAAGGGTATTTTAAAATGACTGAAAAGCCAGATGATATTGTTAAATCTCGTATGTATGCTAGACAGCAATTAATTGATGGATGGGATCAAGAGACTATTGATAATGGAGCAATAATGATCATTGGAATTGGGGCCTTGGGTTGCGAAATAGCTAAGGATTTCGCTCTTATGGGAATTGGAAAGTTGATCCTCGTTGACTTAGATACTATTGAAACCTCTAACTTATCGCGACAAATGCTTTTTAAACCTGGTGATGAGGGTCGTCCAAAAGCTGAGGTTGCCGCAGAAAGATTGAAAGAAATGAATCCTTATCTTAAGGTTGATTATTATTTTGAAAAACTCCAGAAATTACCGATGTCTGTCTATGAAGAATCTGATATTATAGTAGCCGCTTTAGATAACTTTAATGCGAGATTAGACTTAAATAAAATATGTTTAAGATTGAAAAAACCAATGGTAGAAGGTGGAACTGTCGGATTTGAGGGTCACGTCCAGATTGTTATCCCAGAGGATTCTGGATTACATTATAAGAATAGAGAAAAAGAAATTGATAATCTAGTTGAAGCAAAGCTCTGGGAAATAACTGAGATGGAATATCCAGAGTATGTTCGCGCTCAAACGAGAATTGAGGCATTAGAAGAAGAAATAGAGACAATAAGAGCAGAAAAACTTATACCTGTTATCCGCAAAATTCGAACTGAAATTGAAAGTGTTTTTGATCGGAAGCATGCTCCAGAAATATTAGATCAAACTCCCTGTTATAGGTGTTTAGTACCAATACCTCCTGCTGATGATAAACTCGTTGCAGCATGTACATTAAAAGGCTTACCACGAAATAGGAATCACTGTGTAATAAAGGCAGAGGTCGAATTTGAAAAGAAATATGGACATAAGCCTGATTTAAATCTCAATGATGAAGTGATGAAGCTAAAAGAATTAGCTCAAGACGAATTAATAAAACTCCGAGAGAGAGTTTTTAACGAAAATGTTTCCCCTGAAAAAAAAGAAACATTAGCAGAAGAAGAGATAGAGGAGTGGAAAAAGAATATTGAAGAGACATTTGGACCAGATTATAAATTCGAAGAAATGGAAAATATTCTTGGTAATAAAATAGCTGCTATACAAACAGTTAGTTCGGTTATTGCTAGTGTACAATCTCAAGAAGCTTTAAAACTCCTTTTTAGAGTCAAAGGAAGAAATATAGGTGCTCCTATGGATCCTCCCTATGTAAATTATAATGGGATATATGGATTATTTGATCACCTAAACATCCTTAAAAGGGAAGAATGTCTAGCTTGTGGTAAAATTGAAGGAGAGGAAAATATACAAATAGTAGTACCATTTGATGCGGATGTGGGATACATTTTTACAGCAATGAAAATAACAGGATATGAATTAAATTCAGAATTATGGATGATAACAAACCCAATGACCAAAGAGATCTATTGGAATCCTTATATGCCTTCTCTAAAAGATCCTCATATTAAATTAACCTCATTAAAAATAAGAAGTAATGATATAGTATCTTTAACACCTCTAGGAAAAGCTTTAACAGAATCAGAAATTAAAAAGTTTAATGTAATAATCACCTTTATGTAAAATTCCTTTATTTATCCTTATTTTATAAATAGAAAAATAGTGTTTATAAAAAAATGAATGAAGACAAACCAATGAGTAAAGCAAGTTTTAGGTTCATGGTGAAATTTTTTAAAAGGCGTGACAAAAAACATCCTCCTCTTGAAAAAATTGAAAAAACCAGCATTAAAAATGGTAGTGTCGTATTAGATTATGGTTGCGGACCTGGCAGTTTTACAATTGCAGCAGCAGAAATAGTTGGAAATCTAGGTAAAATTTATGCGGTAGATATTCATCCCTTAGCGATTAAAGAAGTTGAAATGAGAGCCAGAGAAAAGGGACTTGAAAACATTGAAACCATTCTGACTGATTGCGATACTAAATTAGAAAGTAATTGTGTAGATAATATATTGTTACTAGATATTTATCACGACTTATCCAATCCTATAAGTATCTTAAAAGAGTTACACCGTGTTTTAAAAAAGAATGGGTTGCTTTCTGTTGATGATCATCATTTTAAAGATGAAGAAATAAAAGATAGAATTACCAGCTCAAAACTATTTGAATTCTGTGAAAGAAAGGAGGAAGTCTTTAATTTTACAAAAGTATAGTACTATTTGAAACCTAGATTTCAATTTTATTTTCTTTTACTTATTGTCTTACTTACCAGTTTTATTAAATCATCTATATAGTAAGATTCGATTCCAGCATTCTTCCCTGTTATTAGATCTTTTTCCAAATCCCCAAAAAATATTATTTCATTCTTCTTCACTTTAAAATGTTCTTGAATCTTTAATAATCCATCAGGTGCGGGTTTCCAATGCCTTACATCTTCCCTACCAACTATGTAATCTATTTTATCTAAAATTTTTGCTAGTTTTAATGCCTTTATAATAGTATTTCTTGTATTAAGAGAGAGAATAGCGAACTTTACTTTTTCTTTTGTATCAAATAACTCTTTATTATTAATAAAATATACAGACTCCTCAATAGGATGAGCATCCTTAAGGCTTGTAAGCTCAAATTCTCGAATAATATCAAAAAATTCCATTAATATTGCATCATCACCCTTTTGAACAACTGCATTAATGCAAGTAGAAATTCTCTCAGCATTACAATCTTCATTAAATTGTTTCCTAAATCTCTCCAGCAACATATCTCTTAAGATCATCCAATCTGCTGACAAATTAACTATTGTTCCATCAAGATCAAATACTATTATGTCTTTATTCTGAAATGAAATTTGCTTCATCTTTAACCTCTTTTCTCAGAACTGTAATTCTTCAGTTTTTTTAAGGGTAGAAAACCACTGTAATATATCATTATGATGAGCTATTATTTGTG
>JAEOTL010000481.1 GCA_016839845.1 Promethearchaeota archaeon | reverse complement strand
GCAATCTTTGCCTTTGGGCTCTCAGAAAAGGCTCATGGTGCTGATATCTATGGGACAGAGATGGCACTCACCCCTCAAGAAGATGGGACTTATCGGGCTAATGGAGAAAAATATTACATTGGTAATGGCAATGAAGCCGAAATGGTATCTAATTTTGGTAAAATTGCTGACAAAGATGGGAAAATTCCCCCCTATAACATGAAGAATAAAGATCAATTTGTTTTCTTTATTGCGAATTACAAACATCAAAATTATGAATTAATGAAAAATGTAGTCGATAGTCAGAATTATGTTGCTCAATTTGCACTGCATGATTACCCTGTAAATGAAGAAGATATTCTCTCTAAAGGAGAGGATGCTTGGAATGCTTCGCTTAACACTGTAAACGTAGGTAAATACAATTTGGGATGGGCTTCTATTGGTATATGTACACATGCATTTTACGAAGCAATTCATCACGCTGCTCATCGAAGACTTTATAACATGTATGTTACGGATTTTCAACATGTAAAACAAAACTTTGTTGATGCTTATACTCGGTTGGTAGCCATGAAGTTATTTGGTTTAAGAACTGCAGATTATATGCGTGTCGCGTCCAAGAAGGATCGGCGTTACCTCCTCTATTCACCCGTAATGAAAATGAAAACAACCACTCAGGGTGAAGAAGTGATTAATCTCTTATGGGACGTAATTGCTGCTAAAGGTTTTGAAAAAGATATGTACTTTGAGATGGCGGCTAGAGACATCCGTGCCTTGCCCAAGCTCGAAGGGACAGTACACGTCAATATTGCCTTAATCTTAAAGTTTATGTTGAACTTCTTTATGAACCATAAGAATTTCGATGAGGTTCCAAGGAAAGATCAAGCCGATAATGACTCCTTTCTTTTTAATCAAGGCCCAACTCGGGGATTGGGACGAGTTCGACTCCATGATTGGAAACCCGCATTTGAGAAGTTTAAATTACCAAATGTGGCAATTTTTATGGAACAAATAGAGCTGTTCAACCAATTTGGGTTAAAGGCAACTCCCGATGGTGAACAACAGCAGGATATGGATTTTATGCTCGATGGGATTGGTCAAATCTTTGCTTTAATAGTATATGCCCATCTCATAATAGAATATGCCCCCATTTACAACATTGATAATGATACTATAGATCAAATTTTCGACTTTTTAGTGAGAGATTTCTCAAAGTACGCCTTGAATTTATACAATAAATCAAGTATTAATTCTGCCCAGATGGAATGGTGCCTTAAAATGATTAAGAAACCTAACGTTGATTCGGAACGGTTTAATAAAGTATGGGAGATTGTCCATTCCTTAAAGGATACTTATCAAATGAATGAGTAATCTTCCTTTTTTTTTAATTATTAATTAATTATATATTCACAAGGAGGAGCATCTTCCCCAACAGACCAGAGAAAGAAATGTGCTCCTGTCGGCCCTAGCCATTTAAATTGCTTAGAAATAATTTTCTGTCTCTCTTCATAGGGTTCATCTTTAAACGTCTTCAAATAATTTTCGAAAGAACCATGCTTTTTACTTAATTCTAAAAATACAGATGCATTATCTATGATTGCCTTGATCTTTCTTGAATTCCTTATTATTCTTGGCGAAATTAAAGCCTTTGAAATCTCATCAACCGTCCATTTTGAAAGGATCTTAGGTTCAAACTCGTTGAATACCTCCTTAATATCTTTCCACTTATTATCCACAACTCTATAAGAAAAACCCGCATTAAACACTGCTTTGCTTAAAATCTCAAAATACCCTTTATCTTCTTTAGGTTTTTTACGTGGGGGTTCAACTTTTTGATACATTTATTTGTACTCACCTCAAAATACGTTACTAATTCGTTAGATGTTTAGATTGAATTATATATATATTCCTTAGTTTTTTGGAAAATAATGAATCCCGAAGTTTTATCGTTTTAAATTAATAGATAATACTACCTAGATTATTATATATAATGTGAGATTCAGTAGAGAGAAATATAAAATTGATTCCTTAAAATAAATGGAGAAGTGGTTATTATATATTTAAGGATTCTGAGGATTCCCTGTTACTCTTTTCTTTCCAGTAACACCCACATAGATAGCAGTTTCACTAATACCATCAATGCCTAGTAGTTCATTGAGATCATCATCGAAAATTGCCCCGATAGTGCATGCTCCTAAACCTAATGCCTCAGCCACTAAATAGAAATTTTGACCAATATGACCCGCGTCTAAATAAAGGTATCTGTAACATCTCTGAAGATATTTCCACTTAGACCTTTTAATAACCGCAGTCCACACAAAATTCACAGCTGATCGAAATGCCATTTTTTGATCTAAACATGCTTTAGCAACTTGAGCTCGCGTATCCCCTTCCTTTAATAGTTCAAGACTATGATCTGGGATATTGTAATGATAAACTCCACGGTCAATGTCTTCCACGTTATTTATAATAGGATATATTTCAATTGGATATAGCCCTCCAGCAGAAGGTACGGTTCTAAATTCAAATTGAGGGAAGATTCGAGTTAACCCCGACATACCGTATAATAAAAGACTAAGCTGTATTTGAGTAATTGGTTCATTTTTGAAGTTCCGTATAGATCTTCTATTCACAACAATTTTCCAAAAGGGTATATTGGTGTCAAATTCCGGATTTGGCAATTTAATCTTCTTAACTGCATTTAGATAGGTTTTATATTGTTCAGGTTTATTATCCCAATCCAATTGATGTTGTGGCAAATTAGTTCTCGTATATTTGGATTTTTGCTGAAAATTATCTCCATAATAACCTATTTGATTATCCATATTGGAATCAGATATTATAAAACATAAAAAGATTCATGTAATAATTTAAAAATTGTAAAAAAGTTAATTTTTAATTATTAAGGTCTATTATAATCCTCTTAATATCTTTCATGAAGGAATTATTTCATTATCTTTAAAATGGGTATAGCGTGATAAACGAAATCGATAAATTAGGGGAGATATACAAGTTATTAATCAGTGGAGACTATGTGGAAGATAACACAATCTCCTTTCTTGATTTCATTAAGATTTTACGTTCAATTAAATCTTGTAGAAATTTCTCTAAATGTTTTGGGAACTCTCATATGGAGATGGCGAGCTTTCTAGGAATAGTAGAATTCTTACGAAATGTAAATATCATTAAATTGGTTGACCAAAAGAGGATTGAAATTCAAAATGATGAGATTTTTAGTTTAATCTATAATCCTCCCTCTCGAGGAAAAATGATTCTGAAACTCACGCGAAAACTCCCTCAAAAATACCTTCTCCTTCGGTCCAGAAGTATACTTTCAAAATATAATTTACTTAAATTGTTTAAACCTAAGTTTATTCTAAGTTCTAAAAATTTTCAGCTTCCTTGTTCACTCAAATCTTCATTCAGGAGAGTGTTGGTGATAGCTGAACATATTTGTTTTTCTTCCCAAAAAGCGTTATTTATTGGAGACGATGATTTAATTAGCATTTTATGTAAACTCCTCATTCCCGAATTACCCATAACTGTTGTAGAAATCGATGGGAGGATAACTAAATTACTTAAAAAAGTAGCTAGAAAATACAAGTTTAAAAATTTTGAAGTTTATAATCGAAATTTCAAGGAAGATGATGAAATTGAGGAGGTATTGAAGTATAAATATTCAATAATTCATTTAGACCCTCCTTATGAAGCTACAGAATTAAAGATATTTTTCAAGAATATAGAAGTAATTTTGGATGAGAAACTTAACCAAATATTCCTTAATGGACTCTACAACACTAAATGCATGTCTATTCTCAATCAATTCATAGAGAGGAATAATTTAGTCCTTACTGAGTACTACAAATCCTTTAATTCTTATCCCCTTAAGCCAGTGGATCAAAAATATTTGAAGCGTCTTAGAACATACATAAAATTCGAGAATAATATAAAATTTAAGGGAAAAAAATTGAAAGATATTGAGCTATTCAGCGATCTTTATGTGATCGAAAGAGGATGGATCGAAAAAAGCTAGATTAATTCATATAGGAAAAAATTAAAAGGAAAAGAAGGGATTGCTTTGAAATATAAAACAGAAACGATGCTTCACTCCGTGAAAGTAAGAATAAAGGCAGAAAAATCTTTAGAAGATTTCTATTCAGAATATAATCATATAGAAATCATTAAAACCCGAAGTTTCGGGAAAATGCTCTTTTTAGATAATGAAGTGCAATTCGCCGAATTGGATGAGTTTATCTATCACGAGATGTTTAGTTTCCCGTCTTTACTAAGTCATCCTAAACCAATGAGAATATTGATAATTGGGGGAGGAGATCTTCTATTAGCTAAACAAATTTTGAAGTATCCACCCATTGAAGCTGTTGATTTAATTGAGTTAGACGATTATGTAGTTAAATTCTGCTTAAAACATTTTAAGCCACTACTCAGAGACACCAAAAACCATCCGAAATTACACATTAAAATACAAGACGGATCTCAGTTTATAAAAGACACTACTAACCGTTATGATATTATTTATATTGATTTACCAGATGATAAAAGAAATTGTGAATTTGCATACCAAGATAGTTTTTATATTGACATTAAACGTATTTTGAACTCAAATGGGATTCTTTCGGCTCAGACTGGCAATGGAGATGGTTTTTATTATTCTGAGAGATCGAGAAAAATACGAAAAATCCTTTCAGTAAAGAATCGAAAGAGTAGTATTGAGTATTTTAAACTATTCAAACGACATTTTAAGCATGCTTCCCAATATCGAGAACATATCCCCTCATTCTTTGGCAGCTGGTCATTCACTGTAGGTTCAAATGGGGTTGATCTAACGGCAGTAAAACATCAAAAAATAAAAGAAAATTATGAGATGCTTAGCGGTAATACTCTATATTATTCTCCTGAGTATCATAAAAGCATATTGTATCAACCAAGAATCATTGAAAGAGTTATTACTTGTATTGGTAAGGAATAGCAACTCAAATCGCTTTAAAATACCGCTTCATAACCTTGATTAACCTGTCTGAAGTTTTAGGGGTATACTCTTTTGAGTGACTTAATGTCAATATGGTGAATGGATGCACATTTTTGTAATCGAGAAGCGGGATAAATTCAACGGGGACTTCAGGCTCCATTTCCATTGATGACGGGTCAATATCAAAACTTTTCTCAAATAGTACTTTCTGATCAAACTTTTTTAATTGAATACTATTACTTTCGAAGTCAAAGTCTTTAAAATAGACTTTAATCAAGTCATTCTTCCATTTAGGATGAATAACAAATGTGAGTTTTTTGATCCACCTACATGCTAAGGCAAAAGCTAGATAATTTGCTTCATTTATTCCTTTTAATAGAGATTCGTCGGGGAAAATCCGTTCCTCGAGTGGTTTGTGCAATAATTCACTTGTCACATATATCCAACTCCAGTCTGCAACCCCTATATCCGAATGTGCGTCTAAATGAACAAGTTCAAAGGGAATTTCAATTTTTTTTGTTAAAATTAATTTTCTCCAGAAGAAAAATGCTTGGTGATGGTGTTTAACCGTTCTACCCTTTAAAAGGTTCCGGGTTGATAAAAGACATCTATTTTCAAGAAAGCTAGTCAAAGTAGTTTTTTCCCAAGGAAAGTATTTTTTTTTCTTTAGACGTCTTCCGTTTTCTCTTGATTCGGAGACCTTATTTAGGAAAAAATCCAGATCAATATCCAATATTCTATCCATTTTTATACATCCTAATAAAAGGCAAATTGAATAGGTGAGTATTAGTTACGCGCTTTTTCTTCATAATTTATGTTCTTTATTAAACTATTCTCAGCGAAGTATTAAATATTTATATGACTAAAATGAGATCAATCATCACGTAATTAATAAAATAATCTAATCATGAATTTAATTGAACCTTGGTTTTTATGGGTATTATGGCTCGGTTTTCTTATCATTACAGCAACTCAGTTCTTAAGGAGAGTGGGTCGTGCCTTTAGAAGGGTTTCTCGTCGGATCGCGAGAAGTGTTAGAAGAGTTAGGAGATATCAGCGTAAATTTGCGAAAACTGACGCCAGTATTTATAGTTCAATACAGCACTCTTCAGCCAAACATGTAAAGGATATACTAGATAAGAAAGGAAAATCATGGGGAAAAGAGAAGGACATTAAAAAGGAAGCTAAAAACAGGGTTGCTCTTGAAATTGAAAAAGAATTGCAGGAAAGTCCAATGCGAGAAATGAGATCGCTTGTTGACAAAACTATTGATGAATCAATCAACCTCGCTCTGCTGGAAGAAATATCAAGAAGAGGAGACCAGTTGAATATAACAAGAATACCTCCTATCTTCAAATATTTGGGAACTCTTATCTTTCCTCTTTTGACCGCAGGAGTTCTAGGTTTAATAACTGCTTATTACCCTGATAGGATTCCTCCCGGAAGATGGATCATTATTGACCCACAAAGACCTCCAACAGGAGGAAATCCACCTCCGATAGATCCAATTCAAGTTGTTCAAACATCTTTGATCAATGCAGCTGTTTATGGGATCGGTGCGTTAGCTTTAGTTGGTATCATCAGACTAATACGGCGAAGATAAATAATCTCTTTCAATATCAAGTTAAAGGAATGGATAAAGTGAAAAATTGAGTGCTATCCGAAAATAGTGTTTTCCTTTTTGAAATTACTACAAAATGCAATCTAAATTGTTCTCATTGCTTTGGAAATAAATCTCCCGATGATAAAGTATCACTTTCTGAAGCAAAAGAAATTATTGAGAAAATTACATCCTATGGAATTCGAGATTTAATTTTAACAGGAGGAGAACCATTTCTCAGGGAGGATATCTTCACAATTATTCACTATGCCAAAAAATCAGGAATTGAAAACATTGCCATAACTACTAATGGTCTTTTGCTTGAGAATAAAAACGTTGTTCGAAATATCAAAAAAAGATTGGATGTTATTACGGCGCTCTATATAGGAATCAATGGGGCTACTTCTAAAACTCATGACTTTATCCGAGGAGAAGGTCAATTTGACAATTTAATGCGAATTCTATCTTCAAAATCACTAATAAACATTCCTCTTGGTTTAGATATTTGTATTGGTAGGTGGAATTTTCATGAAATAGATGAATTTTTTGATGTGGCGCGAATCTTCAATGGAAGATATTACAATTTTGTTCCCTTTATTCCCTTAGGAGTGGGTAAAAGCTTAATCTCTCAGGTTTTATCTACTGAAGAGTGCAAGATCATGCTTGAATTAATTAATAAGAAAAGGGAGGAAGGATATTTTGTGGATCTCTGTTTTACCCCTTATGCAAAATTAATCTCCAAGGATTTAACGGGTTGTTGTAATCTACTTTCTGAATTTATCACAGTGACTGCGAAAGGGGATGTTGTTCCGTGCCTATATTTAAAAGATTATAACTTAGGATCGATTTTAACCAATGATTTAGAACAACTATATTCTAATCCAAAGGCCAGCTACTTCTTGGAACCTTATAAACATCAAAAAAATATAAAAGGATACTGTAATCAATGTCCCAGCTTTAATATCTGTGGTGGTGGGTGTAAAGTAGTCTCTTATGCCTTAAAAAGCACCATCTTTGAAACGGATCCCCTCTGTCCTTTTTCGAAGGATTTAACGTAGCTCCCGGTTAAAACTAAAATTTATATTAACTAATCTTGTTTATTTTATTACATAGGAGATTATTAAAAACGACTTTTTTTTGCCCTTTTAACTCAGATTAGGAAGAACAATGAAATTATTTCGGAAATGGAGAAAGGTATGGGGAGTAATAGAACGCGATAAAATTGCGACTAATGCTCAATATATCTTCAATTTATCAATAAACAAGCCAAATCATGGGTATTATTTCGGTACCTATGAGATAGGTGAATTTCATTTTATACGTAATTCGTTAAGAATAGTGAATTTTTATCAGGTTGAGTATTGTACTAGAGGATGTGCGGGGTTAGAAGACCAAGTTTACTTTGGTTTAAGAGAAGAACTACCTCCTGAAGATTCCCCTCATTATTATCTAGTTAAATTGGACTTTAATACAGATGAAAAACCTTTACTCCAATGGAAGAAATCCGTTCCTTCTGCGATATTAGCTATTTTATTCTCTGGAAATAAATTATACTTAGGATTAAAAACAGGAGTTCTCCTTATTTGGGACATTGAAAAAGAAGAATGTGAAAAGGTGATTTACCTCTTTGACTCTGCAATTTCAGCAATCTATTCAGGATTTAATAAGATAATCATAACAAGCTGGGCTGGTGAGGCCGTAGCACTTTCAGTAGATGGCAATGTTGTTTGGAATACTTCCATCTCAGAAAATAAAATCAATGGTATTTTAGAAGATGAGGATTCAATAAAATTTCTTGATATCAACGGTAATTTTTATCACGTAGATCCACTCTCAGGAAAAAAACTTGAAGATTTTAAATGGGGCTTCGGAACTCAATCGGATGGTTCAACACGATCAAACTTAATCATCGTAAATGGTTGGTATGTCGTCACTGGTGGTGCAGGGATTTGGGCTCGTTCAACTAAGGATTTAAATAAATCAATCCATAAGTTTATGTCGGGTCCTTTTATGCGGACTGTAATTCCTCATTCTCGAGGATTTTTTAGCGGGGATGATTCCGGATTTATTAGACATTGGGATCTAATGAAAATTCGAGCCTAGATAAGGAGCTCATAAAACATATTAATTTCTTATTCTTCACTACGGGGCTCAAAATCCAAGGATACTGAATTAATACAATATCGGCAGCCCGTTGGACTTGGTCCATCATTAAACACATGACCCAAGTGTCCTCCACATTTACTACAGAGAACTTCGGTACGTCTCATGCCATGGCTAGTATCCAGTTTTTCTTCAATGTTTTCTTCATCATAAGCTTCATTAAAACTCGGCCAACCTGTACCCGAATCAAATTTTTCATCAGATGTGAATAGAGGTGCGCCGCATCCAGCACATTTGTATATCCCTTTTTCATGATGATCAAAATACTTCCCTGTAAACGCAGGTTCAGTTCCCTTTTCACGGAGAACTTTGTATTGTGTTTTTGTCAATTTTTTTTTCCATTCATCTTTGGTAACTTTAGACTCCATAGGCTCAACAAAAGATTATAACTATAATAATTATCCTCTTATAGTTAGTAAAATCCATTGATCAAAATACTTATAAGAAAAATCCCTCTTTCGGTCTGAGTTTATACAAAATTATGAGTATCTTTAACAATTCGAGTTCTTGATGAAATACTATGGAAACGCAAAAAGCAATCTTTGCAGCAGGATGTTTTTGGGGCGTAGAAGAGAAGTTTAGGAAAGTTGATGGTGTGATCTCCACTCGAGTAGGATATATTGGTGGCGAATTCAAGAAACCTACTTATAGAGATGTATGCTCCCATAAAACAGGACATGCAGAGGCTATAGAAATTACTTTCGATCCTTCTAAAGTGTCATATGATGACCTACTGGAAGTTTTTTGGGCCATCCACGACCCTACGACATTAAACCGTCAGGGACCAGATATCGGCTCTCAATATCGATCCGCTATCTTCTATGTTGATTCTGATCAGAAGGAAATAGCCTTGAATTCTAAAGCGAAACTTGGAGCTGAAAATCGATTCAAAAGAGCCGTTGTTACCCAAATAGTCCCAGCATCAGAATTCTGGGAAGCGGAAGAATACCATCAGCAATATAATGAGAAAAGAAAAAGAAAATTTGGATACTAGATATTGGTTTCTTTAGTATTTGGGTTATTTTTATAAATGGGTTAACTTTTTTGATTTTTTATGTCATCTTTAGTAATATCTGGATGATGGTATCTCTGTGTTTTTAAGGTAGATTTACCAATTTGAATTGACTTCTCTGGACAATAGTTTATACATGCTAAACACTGCTGACATCTATGTTGCCATTGAGGTTTTCCCTTTTCCATAATTATATTATTCATAGGACATATTTCCTCACAAATTCCACAACTGGTACAATTTTCATCAGCATAGAAATGCTTATCACTTTCGTTTACATCTTCCCTAAATTTAGAGTTAAATTTATCTGCTCTGTATAAGTCTTTTTCAAAGATATCATTATTAAGGTTATCCTCTCTAAGATTTACAATTTTTGTAATTTCCTCTATTTGTTTCCGCGCGCTTTCAAAAAATTCCTTTTGGCGTGCTTCCGGATGGATGTCAAAGCCAATAATATAATTATTTGGCATTGTGATTAGAAATCCCGCATTGAGAGACTTTGATTTTACCTTTAGGAGCCTGGCTATTTGTTGTAACGGAAGGTCTGTTACATCTCCCCCACTAGTTACAACCGAGAAAAAATAGTCAGATTTACCAAGATCAATTTTGCTAATGAAATCAAAGACAATTTTAGGTAATCCTGAATAGTACAGAGGAAATACAAATCCAATCTTCTCACTTATTGATTTTATATTTTTATCTTGCCAAAGCTTCACAATTGGTATGAGCTCACAATTCTCAATATGTTCCTCAAGAGATTTCGCAATGGTTAGAGAATTACCCGTCCCTGTGAAATAATAAATTGTTGTATTAATCATTCTAAAATCTCATTTTTTTATTTAGATTAAATAATTTCTAGCTTCTTATTAGAATCTGTCCAATATCGAAAAAAAAGATTTCTAAAGAATACAAAAAGTAAAATGAAGTCTTTTAGGTTTAATCTTCGGTATTAGAGACTTCTCCCTCCAAAACTCGAAGGAGCTCCTTTTTTCTCTCCTCATCATCAATATCCAGTTCTTCTTCTGCTAAGAATAGATCATTATCACTTTCGAGATCCAACATTGACATTTTTGCGATAAATCCTTCATATAATTCATCTATAGTATTATCTAAATTTGTAATCGAACTGTTAATCTCGGTGTTAGTTTTGAGAGGAGTATCAGTATTTTGGATTAGTTCACTTATAATTTTCAAGTTTCCTGCCATCCGTTCTAAAGATTCAAAGATGTACCTGTCATTCAATAATAATGTGAGCTTTTCTTCTTCTGATTTTCTCCGTGTATCTTCTACAGTATCCCAATATAAATCTTTGATCCATTGCTCTATTAATTTATGAATTTCTAGTATTTTCTCTTGATCCTTTTCCTCATAATTTTTGAGTTCACTTTTATAGAATCCCTTATATATTTCCTCTTTGGATTGCATCTTATCTGAAAACTCCTTACTAAGGATTGAGATCCATTCTTCAATCTCAGGAGATATTTGTTGATTAAACATTATTGAAAGCATTAACATTTCTCTTTTACCACGTGCCCAATCTGAATGAACATGAAAGTAATGATTTAAAAGCTTTACATTTTCAAAGGATTGGGTGAAAAATTCTTCTTCCTTCTGCTGAGTCAAGTTATCATACAATCTTTCAGAGAGTTCTCTATCCAGCTCTCTTTCTGGAAAGGAATAGAAAATTTTTGGTCCAATTTTTGTATGAAAAAATGATAACAGAACAATCATATTCATCAACGAGGTACATTGATCCTTCTTAATTTTTTATATAGCAACCTCACCATATAAATCTCGCTTATTTAAATTAAAAAGATTTTGCATATTAATAGAATTCAATTTTGTGTATCATTTATTTTTGCTTCTTAGGATAGTCTAGGTGTTTTAAAAATAATAAGAAGAGAGTTTACTTATCTTGGATTGATTTTAATTCTTTTTCAAGGATTTTAATTTCTTTGTCAATTACTTTCGTTTTGGTTTTCTTCTCTTTCGCAATTAATTTCAACTTGTTTGTAAGAGTTTTCTCTTTTTCTCTTTTTAGATTATTACAATC
>JAEOTL010000480.1 GCA_016839845.1 Promethearchaeota archaeon | reverse complement strand
CATTTACGGTTGGGTCTTCCCCTTCAACATCATCTCCCAGATTAGAATTTTCTAAAGATCTGAGCATATCCCACATCTCTGGAGATGGCATGGTGACGGTATCAGAACGTAAATCGACAATTCTCATTATAATCTATACTTTTTTAATAGGTTTATTCTCTATTTTGTATAAGCTTGAATAAATTAAAGACCTGGGATCCCTGTTCGTTTGTGCAAAACGTCCAAACCTTTTGAGATAAGCGAAATAGTAATTAAAAAGATAATAGCTACGATAATGTATGTTATGATTACTGAAAATGTGACAAAAGCTACTATATATGCTTGAGCAAAGAGTTCTAATACTCCAATAAAATATACAACAACTGTATATTTCGGAAGATATGCTGCTTCATTTGACCAAGCGGGAATAACACGACGTAATGCTTGTGGTAAGATAATACGTCTAATACCCCCCCACCGAGACATGCCTAATGATTGGGCAGCAATTAGCTGCTCGCTACTCACAGATATAATAGCTCCTCGGAGATATTCTGCTTGATAAGCCGCACTATTTAGCCCTAATGTGATAATTGCAATCAAGGTTCGATGATTTAGAAATATGATAGTAATATTCTTATCGAAGAGTGTAAAACTAGTCTCTAAGCTCCAGAGTCCTATTGGCAGATCTAGACTAAGGGGTAGAAAATACAAGAATAATAATTGAGCAAGTAAAGGTGTACCACGTATAATTTCAATATAACCTGTTGCAATACGTGAAAGAAACGCTCCACCATACACTCGGAGAATAGCAAGTAAAAGCCCTAAGAAAAAGCCTATTAAAAGTGCCCACATATATAACCACATTGTCACAATGAACCCTGAGAGAAAACGATCCCAATATTCAAAAACTTGAAATATCATTTATTTACCTCATTATCAGATAATTTTAACAGTTCTTCATGACTCCCATATAAAATTTCAAGTTGTTTAAGAAATAATTTCACTCTTTCGGATTTAGGTGAAGTAAAGAAATGATTAGGGGTTCCCCTTTCTAATATTATTCCTTCTCCGAGAAAAATCATTTCTGATGAAACCGCTCTAGCGAATCCCATTTCATGAGTCACAACAACCATTGTTGTTCCAGATTTGGCAATCTTTAACATTACCTGAAGTACTTCTCCAATCAATTCAGGATCTAATGCAGATGTTGGTTCATCGAATAAGATAACATCTGGTTCCATAGCTAAGGACCGTGCTATACCAACACGTTGCTGCTGTCCACCAGATAGCTGAGCAGGATAGTGATCCGCCCAAGCCTCCATTCTTACACTTTTTAGTGCTTCAAGTGCTCTAGTTCTAGCTTCTTCCTTCGGTAAACCTTTCACTCGCCGAAGACCAATACTGACATTATCAATAGCTTTAAGATGGGCGAACAAATTAAAATGTTGGAATACCATTCCGATCCTGGAACGCATCTCATTAAGATTGACTTCACCTGACAATATATTCTTTCCACGGAGAAAAACTTCACCTTTGCTTGGTGGGGTCAACATATTAATACAACGGAGTAGTGTGCTCTTACCTGAGCCACTTGGTCCAAATATAACCTTGACTTCTCCCTCATTTACATCAAACGACACTCCTTTAAGAACTTGCAAATCATCATATGATTTCCATATATCTTTTACTATTAATACAGGTTTGCTTATTACTAACCACCTCCAATTCCTAATTTTTTAAGTTTTTTGGTTTGCTTTTCACCAAATATTTTCGTGATTGGATAAGTAAAAAGAAAGTAGGTTATTGCTACAACTCCCATGGATACAGCCCAAAGTTCTCGGAAGCTTACAGAGACGTAATACGCTGCTCTTGTCATCTCAATTATTCCAACTTCAAAAGCGAAGGATGAATCTTTGATTACTACTGAATATTCATTAGACCAACTAGGTAATGCCAAACGCAGAGCTTGGGGCATTAGAACATATCTAAATGCTTGTAGTTTATTCATCCCAATTGTATAAGCAGCATCCATTTGCCCAGGATTCACAGATAAAAAAGCCCCACGAAAGATCTGAGATTGGTACGCACCACTACGGAGAGCTAAAGCTAAAACTACTCCATCAAGTGCTGATAATCCTGGTATACCAAAGCTAAAAAGGTAAATTAGAACTAGCAGTGGAACTCCACGGAAAAGCTTCTCATAGCCACTTGCTACCCATCCGAGTTCTATTCCACCATATACACGCATAATTGCTAGTGTCATACCCAATGTAAATCCCCAAAATATACCTATTGCAGTAAGAACTAAAGTTTGGGGTAAACCATTCACAACAATAAATATAAAAATGTAGGGGGGGAGCATAGTGAGATTTATGATAATGTTCAATATGATGGTTATTCCGAGAAGAATTAACAGAACTATGATGACAAAATCAAATGCTTGTCCTAATTTTTTTCTATAAACTTTTGAAACAGCTATTGTACCTATAAAGAGATTAATTACAATGTAAAAATAATATCTTACAAATTGATTTAAAAGTGTATCTTCAGTAAATAAAAAACCAAATAGAAATACAATTGGAATATTTAATAATAGCCACATTAAATTAACTTTTAATGCAGTTTTGAGAGAAGTATCCCATTGTTCAACATTATGTTTGTGTTTTTTTCGGGAATACCACCTCATGACATAAATACCGATCGCGAAAATAAGAAATGATATTAAAATCCATTTGATATTTCCTATAGCTAAAGCAATATATTCTAATTGTGTTTGAAATAACATATTTATCATCTTCTAATTGATTTTTTTTTTTATTAATTTTTAGGTTATTCGCACTGCTTTAAAAGGCAAAAGTTATTTTATCAAAATTATTAAAGCTAGTGGTTTAATTGGTTTGAGAAAATAAAAAAAAAGATTTATTTTATTTAGAAAGAAGATTATGCCGTCGTAATATTTAACCATTTTTCGAGATTATCATACATCCTTCCATCTAGAAAGCTATCAAGAATTACATTATTGATCTCATACAGGAATTCTGGTTCCCCATATCTAGTCCATAGTGCAAATTCCTCGGTTCCCGTTTGAAGGATAATCTTAAGACCGTACGTTCTTGCCCAAGCAATGTATACTGGTTCGTCAATATATGCTGCCTCGACTCCTCCTCCGACTAAATCTAACATTAGTGCATCAACTGTAATATGTGTAGTAATTGTAGTTACACCCGCTGCAACCAAATCATCATAAAGTGTAGTACCGGCTTGTACACCAGTGTTATGACCATCAAGATCCGATAAACTTGAAATTGTTAATGCTGAAGTATTTTTTACGATAACAGCTTGACCTACTGTAATGTAGGTACTAGAAGCCGCAAGGTAGGTCGAACGGTTTTCGGTATAGGTCATTGCAGCTGCAACCATATCACACTTACCAGCTGCACAAGCAGCGATTAATCCACCAAAACCTCGGTCACTCCACTGAACTGTCACACCAATTTCATCAGCAATCCAACTAACTAAATCGGCATCAAAACCAACAATTTGGCTTGTAGAAATGTTCACATACTCAAAAGGGGGATAATCCGCACTAGTCCCAACAATCATATATCCTCGTGACTTAATAATATCTAATAATGATGCACTTGGTGCAGGACCAATAAAAGGGGAAGGTATAAACCAGCCTCCAAGTAGCCCTACTGCTATACAAGCTACCATTCCTACTACTGCCATTTCTCTTTTCATTCTTTATACCTCGAATTTTTATTTTTTTTTTTAAAATTATTATTTTATCTACTTTTTTGGATAAATTCTGATGAGATAATATTTCTTAAGTAGATATTTAAACATTTCTATTGATCCGTTGAAAATACCAGTTTTTCTTGATTTGAGATTTTGATTTTTGATATAAAAAAAAACTCCCGCCATTTTAAAGTGATAAAAAAAAATTTAGAAATTATACAATATTAGAATTTATGTGGAAACTTTGATTTTTCAAGTATTTTTATATATTTGTCTCCTAAAGAAATTAATAAAGACTAAACAACAATTATGAGTTTATATATTAAAAAATATAAGAGCTATAAAAATTGGTTTTTATCCTATCTTTACAGACAAAAATATTTAGTATTCGGCGTCGTAATAGGAATTATTGTCCTTACATTAACAAGAACTCTTATTCCTGTTGTTAT
>JAEOTL010000479.1 GCA_016839845.1 Promethearchaeota archaeon | reverse complement strand
TACAAACACACTCGTCACCTTCCCAATAACTCTTTATTTGTAACCCATGCTCATTATTTCTCCCACATCCCCAACAATACGTACCTATCTCGGGCCATTTATCTTGAATTGCTTTATTTTCCATATAAAATTCTCCTTTTTTGGATTATTCATAAAATCTATTGAATTAAAAAAAAAAATTGATTATTTAAATTATAAATGTATATAATACCAACCTTCTTCTGTGTAATAATTATTTTTTTGGCTGATTTTTATAGGTATTGCGAATTTCTCGTTCCAATCCCCTCTATTGTATGTATCGTAAATCTTGACACCATTGTAGTATTCTTCTTCACCCAAATACTTCCAAGTCTCAATATCATTGTAAAATTCTATATTCTCTATGCCTTTTTTATCGTTTCTAGTGTATATGTACCAACCAAGTTTATAATTCCCAAATTTTAATAAGAATACATCATACCCACCTGATCCATAACTAGTAGTATAACCTGTGATAAGTATGTTTCCCAGATCATCTACCGCTATATTAACACCATTATCACCGTCGGGACCCCCCCATGTTTTATTCCACAACAGATTTCCAGCCGAATCGTATTTTAATAAGATTACATCAGATCCACCTGCTCCAAAACTTTCAGTAATACCAGTAATAAACAAATTTCCCGAATCATCTAACACTATTCCATATCCACGATCATCAGAAGAACCCCCCCATGTTCTATTCCACAGCAGATTTCCAGCCGAATCGTACTTCAATAACAATACATCCTCTTGACCTACTCCAAAACTTTCAGTAAAACCTGAGATAAATGCATTTCCCGAATCATCCAACACAATTTCATATGCATTCTCATAAAAAATTCCCCCCCATAATTTATCCCACAGCTTATTTCCATCCGTGTCGAACTTCAATAAGAATACATCCCAAGAACCTGCTCCGAAACTTTCAGTACGACCTGCGATAAATGCGTTTCCCAAATCGTCAACCACAATTCCAGTACCCATATCACCAGCAGAACCACCCCATGTAGTATACCACAGCAGATTTCCATCCGAGTCATATTTTAATAAAAATACATCTCGTCCCCCTGATCCGAAACTTTGAGTACGACCTGTTATAAGTGTATTTCCCGAATCATCTATTGCAATGTCATATCCCCAATCGTCAGAAGAACCACCCCATACTCTATTCCACAGTAGATTTCCTGTCGAGTCGTATTTTAATAAGATTACATCATAGTTACCTGCTCCGTAACTTCTAGTAGAGCCTGTGATGAATGCGTTTCCCGAGCCATCTACCGCTATCCCCATTCCATAATCATTAGCAGAACCGCCCCATGTGGTATACCACAGTAGATTTCCAATCGAGTTGTACTTCAATAATAGTACATCATTTTTACCTGCTCCGTAATTTCTAGTAAATCCTGCGACGAGTGCATTTTCTGAATCATCTACAGCAATTCCACGTCCAGAATCATCATCTGAACCTCCCCATGTTTTATTCCACTCATAAATACTTGTAGCACTGGTCGATGGTAAGTTTGTTATATTTCCGTTATTGTCCTTATTATCATATTCAGGAGAAAACAATATACTGTGTTGTAAAAAGAAGCTAAAATAGAACATTACAAAAAAACACAAAATGTAAATTTTTTTATATTTCATTATTATTGCCAAATTTAGTGATTTCTAATAAAAATTAAAATTTGTAAATATTTACCGCATCTATATACTTTTTTGTCAAAAAATCATTGTTAATTTAAAAAAATATACATATAATATTTATACTTTTTTGTCGAAAACTATTATTACTTTAGAAAAATTCTTGTATAGGGAATAATTTTCACGGAATTTTCATTAAAGCTCCTGATACCAATCTTATCGATATTTAGAAATTTTTCTCATCGCGTTCATTATCGCGAATCCTTGGTTTCTGTTTGCTTTGTTTGGTGGGGTTCCCTAAGAAAGTTGAGGTTCTACTTAAATTCCTCTTACATTATTAAAAATTTAATCTTAAAAAGATAATATCATATATCTTCATCGATAGTTGATGGGATAGTTCTTGCTGATTTAAGGCAAGGATCGATTTTGCTTTGATAAATGTGTCCAAAATATAGGTATGAATTATTTAAATATGATGTATAATATATTCTGCATAACATCTATTGTAAAAGTGATTAAAAATGACACAACACCATTTGAAACTCAATGAAAACAACTCTACGCTATTATTTTTATTTTCTGGAACAGGAAACTCTCTAAATGCAGCAATTAGAATTCAAGAGAACATCGAAAATTGTGAAATTCTCTCTATCCCCAAAGTTTTGGAGGAAAGAAAGTTTAATTACGAAGCAGCTAAAATCGGATTTATTTTCCCCGTTCATTTCCAAGATGCTCCTCATATAGTTCGAAAATTTCTGAAGCACGTCAAAATTACAGGCGACCCGTATCTCTTTGCTGTTGCTATATCTGGTGGAGAAAATGGTAAAACCATTCGAAGAATAAACAAAATACTTGATAGACAAAATCGAAAATTGCATTCAGAATTTTCTTTAGTTTTGCCCTCAAATTCTATTGTTATGGAAGATAGATCGAGAACTCCAGAGGAAATTGACAGGTTAATAAAAAATTCTGAAATCAGAATTAATGAAATTATTGAGATAATCATCAATAAGGAAATTGAAAAATACATATACAAGAGAGCATCTTTTAAAGATAGATTTGGTTGTTTGATGGGGAAAATATTCTTATACAGAATTTTTAACGACCGGAGATTCAAAGTTGACGATGAAAAATGTATCCGGTGTGGGACCTGCGTATCGGTATGTCCGATGAATAATATTGAAATTGTTGATGACAAGGTGACTTGGAATCACAATTGCGAAGTTTGTTTAGCGTGTATCCATTGGTGTCCTCAAAATGCGATTCAACATTTCAATACTCGAGGGATTCCCCGCTACCACCACCCTAATATCACAATCAAACAATTAAAAGTCTATAAATCAAAATCATAAACGTAAAACCTTGGTACGCCAATTGATCGGCTATCTCTCCAATTCCGAAAGCAAAGTTTCTTACAAATGAGGGAAAAATCGAAACTTTCAAATTCTTGAGTAAACTAGAAACATAATTACAGTCCATAAAAAACCACTTTAATAACTCTAATCAGGTACCAAATAGCTCTATACCCGTATATAACCTGCTATAAACAGAGCTATTAATCTTTTTATTTGAATCTAAACCTTATTAATCCATAATCTAAAGTATATATAACAAAAAATCGGAGTTTTTACAATGTCTGGAAAACGATTAGTAGCTAGTATTATAGCAAGTGTAGCACTTTCAGTAATCATTACGGGTGGATTAACATTTCTGGTATTGCCCATAGTTTATCCAAACATGCAACAAGATGAGGGGATCGTTCTACAATCGGTTTACGCTGAATTTGATTCAGAAGGCATAATTAATTATGAAAATATAACCTATCAGAAAATACCTGATACAGAGGTTTCAATTACAATTCAGGAAAACTCAAAGATATCAGTAACTTTTCATGCTATGTTTTTTTTAGTATTTGGAGGATCTTATTCTGGAGGCTGTGTGTACAATATATCCATAGTAATAAATGGTTATGGAAACCAATCCTATTCAATTGCATATTATAAAGATGGAACAGGAACTAGAATTATTCCAATCAATTTTTACATTACTTACCTTACGAATTCCTTATCTGCGGGAACATATCTAGTCGAAGTGTATTGGAAATCATATGTCGATATTAATCCTGATCATTCTTTAGCATTAAATAATGTTGGAGGACAATTTTTAGAAAATCCACGGTCATTATTACTATTAGAACTAACCTAAAATCTCTATTTTTTTCTTTATTCTATAGTTTGGTTTTTCTAGTCGATTTCATTGATTCATTTAATACTTTTAATCTTGCTAAGTTTTTATAAATTTTTTCAACTAAGGGGGGAAAACAGGAGTGATTTACGGGAGTTTAAATATGAGAACGCACAATTGCATTGGCAAGTAAATTCATGTACTTTCAAAAACCGGCTTTTAAATATAATTTTATCTTACAATATGAATATGAAAGATTTAAAAGAAAAAGTAAGAAAGTTGATACGTAAGAAGATGTGGTTAGTTTTAAGTACTTTAGATGGAGATACTCCTTACAGTTCGGTAATGGTTTATCAAAGTGATGGTGAGACTATAATCTGTCAAACAGGAGAAAATACACTGAAGGTAAACAATATTAGAAAAAATAACAAAGTAGCAATAACAATTCCGATTCGTAAGAATTTCTTTCATAAGCTAATACCTGCCCCCCCAGCAGAATTACACTTCACAACAATAGCAGAGATTAAACCTTTCAATGATGAGGAATCACGGAAAATCTATGTCAAGTTTCTGAAGTATGGTGAGAAGAATGAACTTCCACAAGACAGTATTTGGATTAGTATAAAAGTGCCCAATAGAGTTACAACCTATGGGATTGCAGTTCCCCTACTAAAAATGAGAAAACCCTTACTAGCAAGGAAAATTGTTCATTTATATCCATAAGAGGGGTATTGAACTAATATGAAAGAAAAAGAACATGCAAGATATATTTGCGATGATGGATATTCTGAGTGTGAAAGCTGTTCTGTTGATGGAAAGCTAATGTGTAGTTTTAATATAAAGGACACTATTTATTTTATATTGCCTGTTTTAGGGGCATGGATTTCTTGGATTGTGGGTTTTATTCATGGTTTTATTATGGATAAAATCGATCCTCTCTTTTTGATTATCTTTTCAATCACATTTTTAGGATATATGATATTTTTCTTTCAAATTTGGGAGAATAAAGTTCTCTGTAGTCATTGTCCTTATTATTCATTTGAAGATGAAAAATATGTGAAATGTTATGCTAATTATGGAATTCATAAAGCCTGGAAGTACGATCCCACTCCTATGAGTACTTTTGAAAAAATTCAGTTTTTAATTGGAGTTGTGATTTTTGCTCTCCCTCCCTTAGTTGTATTCGTTATTTTTGGATTATACCTTTATTTCTGGATATCTTTCGCTTTAACATTAGTGTGGTTTATCTCAATGCATTTTTTGAGTTGTTCGAGATGTCCAAATTTTAGCTGTCCTCTAAATAATGTACCAAAGGAAGTTGTGGACAACTATTTGAAGCACAATTCAGTTATGAGAGCAGCGTGGGAAGAGAAGGGCTATGAAATTGAATAATCTATTGAATATTTTATTTAATCATAGCGCTTAAGAGTAAACATTAAGAAAATTTATATTTGAGAGTTTCTATTAGATGGTGAAAATCTATGAATTATAATCGCGTAAAGGTAAAATTGATTATTACACTAATTTTATTTCTAATTTCAATTCCATATTTATTCATAGGTATCCAAGGAGAGATTAGAATTATCATCGAAGGAGAAAATGCAGAAGGAGGTTTAACACAATTACCATTGAGGGGATCTGTGTATTACAAAGATACAAACGGGTCTGCAATTGGAATAGATGTGAGTGGTGATTATGCTTATGTGGCTGATTGGTTATCGGGGTTGGTGATTTTCAATATTTCCGACCCAACCAACCCAGGAACGCCTATCTATAGAGCTATAACGAGCTATGCTTCAGATGTTTATGTGAGTGGGGATTATGCCTATGTTGCTGATTATTTCTCAGGTTTAGCTATCATTAATATTTCTGACCCAACCAACCCGGGGAAGCCCATCTATAGATCTACAACTGGATTAGCTAGAGATGTTTACGTAAGTGGGAATTATGCATATGTGGCTAATGATTTATCTGGTTTAGCGATTATTGATATTTCCGATCCTACTAATCCGGGAACACCTGTCTATGTAGATACAATGGGGGTTACCTCAGGGGTGTACGTGAGCGGAGAGTGTGCTTTTTTAGCAGATTGGTATGGTCTGACCGTCGTAAATGTTTCTGATCCGACAAATCCAGGACCTCCCATCTACAAAAACACGAATGGAATAGCACAAGGCATATTTGTGAGTGGAAACTATGCTTATGTAGCAGTGAACGGTGATTACAACTATATAGCTGATATTTCTTGTTTGGTGATTATCGATATTTCCGATCCGATCAATCCAGGAATCCCTTTATACGAGGATACGGATGGAGCAGCGCAACACGTATATGTGAGTGGAGATTCTACCTACGTAGCAGACATGTTTGGCTTAGCCGTCATCAATATTTCCGATCATACCAATCCGGTAACGTATGCCTACAAGACCACGACCGGGTTAGTACAGGATGTATATGTGAGGGGAAATTACTGTTATATTGCGGATTGGACGTCAGGTTTGGCGGTGATCGACTTGATTGATATCATAGATCCACTAATACTAGACAGTCCGAGTGATTTCACTGTTGATTATGGATATACGGGATTAAATATTTCGTGGACAGCAACAGACAAAAATCCAAACTTATATACAATTACACTTCATGGGATTGGTATTGTAACAGGTCCAGGCGAGTGGTTAAACGGCACGCCAATTACTTACAAAATTGCTGATGGCTTACCAGTAGGCATATATAGTTATACAGTTAATTTTACAGATGATTATGATAATTACATCACCGACACTGTTGAATTAACAGTTATGGAAGTGATTGAAAATGGGAACAGTGGCTCAAGATTTTGTGTTGTTTGTTTATTGTTGTTTGTTGTTGTGTTTGTGATTTTTGTGGTAACTATGATAATTTATTTAACCTCTATTAAGGAACGAATAAAGTAAAAGAAGTTTTAAAGAAATTGCTAAGACTTGAAGACTTGAAATTTGATTTATTATCAATCAAGATAGTTATAGTGGTTTTATTTTACGTAATTTGCTTTATTGAATTATTTTACTAAATTTTCATTGAAATCAGACGCTGAATTTACCTTTCATGAAAAAGGCTCTAAATTATTCTCTATTTACAAAATCAAAGAATGCTCTTACAACGATGTGAAATTTGGGATCTGATCTCATTGTAATATGATCTTTCCCTTGGATTTGAAAGTGGCATGCGTCTGGAACTAAATGAGCCACAATTGTCTTGTCTCCGGGGGCAAATTCAGCAGAACTTGCAACAGTCATTAATGGGAATGATTTACGGGAGTTTAAATATGAAAACTTACAATCTGTAGGAGAATATAAAAGTGGATGAATCTGAAGGTGGTAGGGGTGGTGGTATATTATATTATTGGGATGTTACAATAGTAATGTGAGAGATGCTTATGGTCATTTATTGAGTAAAAATCTCATCGATCACCATTATAATTTTGTCTGATATTTATAAGGAAATCTCTATTTATCCTGTTTTATTTAAATATTGTAGTGAAAAGGCAGTTAGACTTTTAAGATAATCAGTTAATCCTTTATCGGTATCAAATAATTTCATGACAGATAAATGATGATAAATGAGTGCGTTAATAAGATTATAAAGAAAAAGGAATATTTGGATTAATGTCTCCTCTGGAAATCGTTCAAAAATCAAATTTTTTTTTCTTAAAATCTGAGAAATTTCTTTAAAAGATTCAAATAACCTTTTTTTATGTGCATTTAATAATTTTTTATCGGATTGTATAGCAGATCTAAAAGCGATATTATATCCTACCTTTTCCTTATGGTTATTATATAATTCTTGGATGAAATTATTGAGAAACTCTTGGATATTACTTTCATCAACATCAGCTAGAGCATTTACATCAACTACATTTTCCATGGTTTCATTAAAAAATCTTCGCATGATATCTAATTTACCTTTAGGAAAATATTTATAAATTGTACCTATGCTGATTTTTGCTGATTTTGCTATATGGTTTGTACTAGTTTTATGGTACCCTTGACTTTTAATTAAGTTGAAAAAAGTATCATAAATTAATTCTATTTTTTCTTGTTTGTTTCTTGAAAATTTTTTATTTGACATATTAATTTTATAAATGAGTAATTACTCAAAAAGTTTATAAGTGAGCAAAAACTCATTTATTCAATGACTCAAGAATTATTAAAAAAATGCAAATACGTAGAGATAAATGATTTGAAAAAGGTAGAAAGCCTTATCTATCCTGTTTTTTCAAAACATACTAAACAAAATCAGAATTATTGGAAAGAAATTCATGATTTATTCTTAAGTGCTATGAAAAATGTTAAGCTCAACTGGTTAAGAAGAAATGTATTTTGGATTTATGTAAATAGAATTATATCCAATGGTGTAAAGGAAGGGAAAACGCTTCGCGAAGTTGAGAGTATAATACGTAAATTTATTAGAAAACATACCAATAACGGTGATGAAAAAAGGCATATTCCTTTCCAGAGAGCAAAAATGAATTTTAAGAATATAAAAAATTTCATTGTGGGAGAAAAGATACTTGATCTTGGTGCTGGAGATGGCCTTTTGGCTCAAGAAATTAAAAACAATCTTGATGGAGAAATAATTTTGGTAGATGTTGTAGACTATAATTATACAAAACTTCCTCTTATCCTATACAAGCAAGGTGATAGGGTTCCTTTAGATGATGATGGCGTAGATACTACAATTCTTTATACGGTTTTGCATCATGCAAATGACCCCGAATATTTACTAGGAGAGGCAGCAAGAGTTACAAAACAACGCTTAATAATTAAGGAAGCTTACGTTGATGAAGAATATATCAGGATTACCAATAGTTTCTTTGATTGGTTTTACAATCGAGTAATAGGGGATGAAGATATTAATGTACCTCTTAACTTTCTTAAAGTGGAAGAATGGGAAAACGTTTTGAATTCAAATGGATTTGATGTGGTTGAGATTAAATATGTCGGAATTGATGAACCTACTGTTCCAGAACATCATGTATTTATTATCGCTGACAAATCAAATTTTTCAACTAAATAAACTCAGAGACTTGATTTACCTTTCATGAAAAATGAATAAATCCTATGTAAAGATTTCATCGATCACCGTTTTGAGGGCGGGGGGCTTATCGAGTTCCAGCATCTCACTGGTCTTGACCGGTTTTTCTAAAGCTTGCCAAATCTCTGAATATCCCTGATATTTTAGTGATTTTTCACCATTTTCTTTTTGAATAACTCAATTTGTTAATATAGATCCTTTGACAATAATGTAAACGTTTAAATAATAAGTTGAGAATATTAAATTGAACCGAAATTCAATTTTAAAATTTAAAAATTAATATGAGGTAAGTAAAATGCCATATTTAGTTGCGTTTTTGTGGTGGCCTCCCGACTCGACACCGGAGATGGTAAAAATAGCTATTGAG
>JAEOTL010000478.1 GCA_016839845.1 Promethearchaeota archaeon | reverse complement strand
TCATTGAAAATAATCCTCCAAATGCTATACTGACAAAGATAAGACTATCTAAAGCAAGCGTTGGGATATCACTTAATACATTTCGTACCCATAAATTTTTCCCTTTGGTTAGCTTCTTTATTTTTGCATATAACAAAGCATCAAGGTTTTCCGTTACTAGAAATGCAATCCATGATGCTGCTGTAATTCTGACTGTTGAGCCTAAGAAGCTTGCCCAAAACCTTTGAGCTTCAACGGGGTTACTCCCAAAATCAAATCCCCAGAAGGATGCGCTTGAAATTTCTATACCAAACCAGATAAAGATAGTCATAAATATTTGAGTAATAAAAGCGATGAAAATCATTCTGTGGGTTGCTCGTTGCCCAAAATTTTCGTTTACCATGTCTGTTATCTGAAAAGTAAATGGAAATATAAGCACAGCTACAGGGGCAGTAATAAATAACGGTCCAACACTGAAATCTCCAATTTTTGCGGCCAGTAGCTGAGAGATCGTAATAAATAGCACATAGAAAGCAATGGCAACATCTTCCCTTTTTTGTACTTTTATATACTGACTAATAAATACCGTTGAAACAAAAATCACAACAATCCAGACCAGTAAAATTACCCACATATCAATCCTCTTCTTTCATTAAAGAACATAAATTAATACATCATAGAGAGTATTAGAAAAATATTAATATTTTTTTGTTAGGTTAAATCTTAAATCCCAAAAGAGAGAAATCAATGATACTTTGATATATTTTAATGTTATCCTCTAACTGAGTAGAAAAACTAATTTTAAAAGGATAATCTCTCATTTGTTACTAAAGTTATTTACAAAAAAAAAATTAATAAATGAGGATTTTATAATGAAAACTGTTAAAAGCAGAATGCTCCTCATGTTTTTTCTTATAACTTTCATTGCTGTGCCTTTATATAACTCACAACTAATCGAGTATAGTGATTCGCGCTCTCAAAATTCCTTATATATTCCCCAGACTCAAGCGATTAATCGTACAGGTAAAATTTTCAGTAATATAACTCGAATTAATAAAAATTGTTATGTGAATCGAGAGCAACCAAGTTTAGATAATCAACCAAGTATCTATATTCCAAATTATAACATCTCGCATGCCACAATGAGTTTTGAAAATATAACAGCAATTAATTATACAAGATATATTGAGGATGATTTTACAGAATTTATTGTTAGTTCTTATCGTGGTCCAACGTATATATACCAGAAATTTGCTGTGGAATTAAGTCAATACGTTAATAATGTAAGTATTCTAATCCAAGATATTAATAATCCTCTTTCTTTTACCGATGAGAACGCTTGGGAAGTGGCTATTGTAAATTGTTCTAGTGACGTTTATGGTACGCCTAATACATTCGATACCTTAGGAGTTATGCAGAAACCCCACCCGCTTGTCTATGCTGCCCATTGGGAAGTTTTTGATTTTAAAAATTCAGGAAGTGGTCCAATTTTTTTGGATATTACTAAAACAAACTCAACCAACGAGAATGGTAATGATAAATACTGGTTTGCTTTTAGAATAAAAATCCCTCAAGATGATGAACTTACAGGCGGAGGTCCGAAATTTCTCTATTTCAATCCGGATGGGGATGATCCACAAGATATTGGGGAAGGCGCAACTTTTGCGATATCTCCTGATTTCTTTTTTGATGACTATACTTTGAATAATGTAAGAGCTTCTACGGTCCCGAATGGAACATTATTACAGGGTGATTTAAACTCGTTCAGAGATATTGATGAAAATAGATACATAGCTGAGGATGCCAACAATGTGACCATTGATGTTGAATTTAATCTACATGAATTAAAGAATTCTCCTTTTACATATTGGGAATTATTATGGAATCATAAATTCCTAGAGTGGTGGATCGAACACTATAAATATATCTTTAGTTTTGACATTACTCTTGTAGTAAATGTATCAAATAGCCAAAATATCCAATCTGGTAATCTGTCGATGCACAATTTTAAAGCGGGGCCAATGACGGATCCTTGGGTGAATCTCGAGTATGATCTTATCAAAGACAATGAAACTACAATCTTTTACTCAGTAACCAATCCTTGGGAGAAAATAGGAATATTAAGTGTAATGGATAATAATCCAATAAAACCTACAGCTAATAATACTCTTAGATTTAAACTTGAATTTATTGGAAACGGGATGGGTAATTTTAGTGTGTCTGTAAATCAGTTTAAAGTAGAAGTAAGAGAACTAGAGAATCTTGATACAATACAACCACATGATCCATTAGTTCAAGAGTTAGATTTTCCTACTTATGTAGGTCTCATGAATGGAACTAGCGCACCGTTTGGACCTCAGACTTTAGAATCACTTGAATACAATGACGATGAATTTTATCAGGCTCAGGCTTTTACTTACAGTTTGGCATTTTTTATAACTTTCAATGTTCTAAATGAACTCGATAGTTCGTTATGGGACGTTGATTATTATGAATGGATTGCCTCATATCCAAATCCAATTATCCCATTTGCAGAAATTAGGATCACTTCAAATGTTAGTAAACCCGACAACCTCCCCCTCGCGGCATTAGCTCTTTATAAGGGTAATCAAACATTTGATATTCTTGATGATGAGACAAATGAAGGAGAATGGATTATAATGAGTGATGTCCAAGAGTTTGCCCATGAAAATGAAACTACTGTAGTACTTCCTTTTGATGCTGGTTTTACATGGATCTTTTTAAATATATTAAATGAATCACTTAATAATCAAGCGACTTTCATCTTATTGTATTACACTAACAGTTCCTCTGATTTTGGATTCAATGTTTCAATTAATGAGTTTAGTTTAAACTTTCATATTCAAAATGCAATTACGTCAGATATCGCATCATCTATAGGATTAGGTCTTAACAATAATATGCTGAGTCCTTCAGATATAAAAATGCAAAATTTCGGCACAGACATTATAGATGGAGGAATTAATGAAGGAACATGGGTCGAAGATATCGATAATGCCGATATCTCTCAAGGATACTTTGAATTTAATGTGACCTCCTTATGGCATTCGATAAGATTCGATGTAGATGGGACATATGAAATTTTCAAGGTTATTCCTATCATCGAATTTTTAGAAATTCCTGCCACTCAGTACATGACGGGGGCAACATTCTTTTCTGCTAAAGCATTCGAACCAGGAGGTAAACCGATGCAAAATGTTGAAATTGTATTTGAATTGTTAAATGCTAACAATGTTACAGTTTATGAAACTACAGCATCCACAAATGAAGAAGGAATCGCAACAGCTTCAATGCAGTTTGAAAGTACTGGTAGTGGTTTCCTTATTCGAGTATTGTTTGCAGAAAGTGGTATGTACACCGGTGCCGAAGTAGCTTCAAGCTATATTAAAGTTGTTAGTGAACTTACTCTTTTCATGGATAACTTGATGCGTTATTTACCTTATATAATCATAGGGTTGGTTGCGATAGCAACAATTATTTCAGTTAGATATGTTAGACATGCCAGGCAGAGGAAAGTATGGGCAGGGGAATCCAAAATCTTAGATGACCTACTGAAAATCAGTTATATTATGATAATCCACAAGGATGTGGGTGTATCAATTTATGATAAGCAGATATCTCTAGAGGGAATTGATGCTGACTTAATCTCGGGATTTTTACATGCAATCTCACAATTCAGAACAGAAATAAAAAAAGGTGCAATGGGAAAAGGTTTCGAAATGGATTATTATGATTTCAAAATTGTTATAACTGATGGTGATCATATCCGGGTAGCTTTGATTCTGGATGGTATTCCTTCTGAAAACTTAAAAGAAAGTCAGATAGCCTTTACAGAGCACTTCCAACGGAGATTTGAAGCTAATTTGAAAGATTTTTCTGGTGACATTACCCCGTTTAGAGAAACTGATGATCTGATTGAGAAATATTTTAATGTAACCTTTGTATATCCCCTTCAATTAGGAAAGCATTATGGCGTAGTAAAGCTTAAAGGTTTAGAAAAGGCACTTATGGAGGTAGCAGAGCAAATTCAAAAGGAGAGGAAGTTCTTCTTTGTCTCTAGCCTACTAAATTTCGGTTTAGCGGGAAGAAAAGCATCGAGGGATGAAATAATTAGTTCTATTATTTCTTTGAAAAGAAAAGGGCTAATAATCCCATTAGATATAACCTAAATTCTAATTTTTTTCCCTTTTTTTTACATATCTATTTTTGAGAACAGGCAGATTAATTGCTATATCTCAATCTACTAAAGGATTCCTTATCGGAAAATTCAAAAAAAGGGCAGTATAAATATAAGTAAAACTCATACTAGTTAAGAAGTTAGTCGTATGTCAAATGAGAAGAGAAAATTCGTTACTGTTGGTCAAATTGACGCAACAGGAGTCAGAGGTCCCCATGAAAAAGAATTAGAAGATGTGAGCAAATCCAAATTTGCTCTTTTTGTAAATATAGATCTAAAAAAATTAGAGAAAATTGTCCAAGAAGATTTGGGCGGTATTATTGAAAACATAGGGTTCAACGAAGATTGGACAATAACTATTGAAATGTTTCCTGACGTAAATATACATATGGCATTTTCTTATTTTGGGGATGAGTTTGGGGATGGAATTGAAGCAGAATTTAAGTTCTTTTTCTCTGGAGAACACGCTATGTGGGTTCCAGGTGAAGATAGTGCAACTTACATCGATATTGTTATGGATTTCATTGAAAGAAAGTTAAAGGGGCAAGAACCATTTGACAAAAATTATAATTCAAAATCAGAATTAATGGAAAAAGTTTTATTACAGAGAGCTGAACCTTTCAAATTCCTAAGAGAAGATGATCAAAAAGATCTTGAGATTTTTATCGGGGCGAAAGTGAGGAAAACAATAAATGGTTGGAGAATTAAAAAGGAAATCTTCCCAGAATTCTTCATAGAAATATTATGGGATAACGATACTGGTCTTGATATTCATTTCGAGGGTGAAAAACTCGCAGAAAATTTAGATATTTATCATACTGAATTTATTGGAATCTTCCTTTTGAATCATATCCTAAGATATATTGCCGTGCAATACGGTGATAATGATTTACCTGATATCTGCTATATTGTCTTTTCAAGGTATTTTACAAAACAAAAAAATTGGGATCACAGGACTAGGTAGAAAAGAAATCAGTGAGATTTTCATTTAAACTGTAGTCCAATATATTGTTCTGCCCTTTTTCTCTGCTCTTTTGATTATGTTTGAATTTTCTAAACTAGACATCAATTTCCAAATCTGTGAGTTACTTATTTTAAAATATCTTCTCAATTCCGGGGTTGACATTTTATTTTCAGTTAGTAAGTTTGGAATTATTCTTTTCATCTCTTCAACAGTGTTTTCATCAGATTGTTGTGGTATTTCCATCTCTGGTTCAATAATTTCCATTTCAGTAATTATTCTTGAAGCAACCTTATTTAATTGTTTAAAGTTTTCATTAAGATCTTGAGGTTTCATGAATAAGCAACAGAGTTCCAAATCCCTTGGAAATGCTACAATATAAAAGCTGTCATAAAGAATTGCTTTTGGCTTTTTAGCAGATGCGTTCCCACCTCGGAAAGCTAGATAGAAATTCATTGCAAAATCGTCAATTGCTACCATGTTTTTTGTTCTGTTATATTCCTTCTTCCATTTAAGAAATGGACCGTCAATCATATCAAATCCAATTAAAGCAGCCCCAAATAACTCATTTTCATTAAAGTTCATTTTTTAACTCCCTCCTATTTCTAATTTTTTTTAATTCTTTTTTTAATATATTCAACAATTTGTTGCGTTCTGATGGATTTATGGCTGTTAAACCATAAGTTTTTACATGCAAAAGATCCTCAACTCTTTTAGCATTCATTCTACCATCTGTTTTTACTAAATCTTGTTTATTTGCTATACAAATTATAGGGCAGTCTTTTCCTACAAAATGACATGCATAATTAATCAATTCTCTCGAATTTAACACATTTCGAGGAGAAGAATCAGTAACAATAAAGATAATATCAGACCCTAATAAGTAATCTTTAGAATATGTTCTTAAATAACGATTTTGACCACCTAAATCCCAAAGTCTTAGATGATATCCATCAAACTTTATAGTTCTTAAATCGAATCCATGAGTTGGCATATAAAACCTATTTAACGTATCCTCTGAAAGAAGACTGACTATGGTTGTCTTTCCAACTGCAGGTGAGCCCATAAGAGTTATTTTCACTAATTTACCGAGTTCTGAACTCAACATTGTTGCATACAATTATATTATCTTAATATGAAACAATGATTAGAAAAAAAATATGAATCCAGATAATATCGAGGTATTATAATAGAAAAAAAGTAATTATTTTTTTCTCAGAAGGTACTTCTTCATCCACCTAGGCATGATAAAACCACCATACCAACAAAATGCACTCAATATTAGAATAAGCCTTGTTATAATTATTAAT
>JAEOTL010000005.1 GCA_016839845.1 Promethearchaeota archaeon | reverse complement strand
TATAAATTAATTCGAAAATATCAAGTTTCTTCTTTTGATTCTTGTATAATCTTTCCCAGTTTATTTGTGTATTCTTTCATTTTTCTTTTGCGTATTTTTGATTCTTGCAAAGTTTCTTTAGCTCGAAGTACTGGAATAATTGAAATAAAAAGAAAAATACTTAATATTTGAATAAACGCACTTACAGGAAAATCTGTAGCGATTCCTCCAATAAAAGTTACAGCAAATAGGACAACAATTGGAGATAATGTTCCTAAAGCATAATATTTTTCTCTTGAAGCAACAGTTGAGAGATCACCTGGTATTACTAGATAAATTGATAGAAATGAACCCCAAGCAATTCCTGATGATAAAAAGTAGATATATGCTATATCTGGGGAAAATGCAAAACCTAAAAGAGCAAAACTCACACCTAAAATTATAAGTCCAGTGAAAATTGGCCATTTTCGACCAAACCGATCAGCTATTATTCCCCATATTAAGCCGAAAATACCAATTAACCCATAGCGAATTGGCGCTGAAGCATTTTCTACTAAAGTATAGGGGTCAGTATCTGGTATTAAATTTGATGCTAATCCAGCAGTTAAAGTGAATACGACAAAGGGAATAATATAGAAAATAAATTCTTTATAATTTGATTTTAGTAATTCAGTTCTCTTCTTTTTCTCAGCATAGTCACATTTTTCAAGAAGCAATGCAAAAAAACTAATAGATCTCACTAAAGTCAACAAAAGAATAACAGCGAATATTCCTGAGCCTAGAAGTCTAATTATCGCGATAGCAAGAAATGCAATAATAAAAGTTTCTAGAATAGTTGCTCCTGAAACTCTACCTCTCTCCTCGATAATTGTACAATTTGCAATTAATGCTAAACTAGCAGGTAAGCCAAAACCTAAAGAGAATCCCATTAAAATGCTAATTACAATTATCATCTCAAATCCCTGAAAATAAAGTGGCATAATAGTGGATATTAATCCTAAAACTACCCACGAAATAAGAAATATTCTAAGATTACCTTTTTTATTAATTAGACTTCCAAGGAGTCCAGAAAAAATTGCAAACCCATAAAAAGCAATTTGCCCTTCTAAGATCCAAGTATTAGTTGGGTCAATATTTCTTAACATATCTCCATGGTAAAGATTGATTAAGAAAAACCAGGCAAGGGTACCAGAAGTAAGAAGTGTTACTGAAGTAAATTTTCTTAATGAAATCGTTATGTCTGCTTTCAGGAAATTGAATACCATTTTTACACAAATTTTAATAAATATGAAGGTTGTATATATCTTTTTAAATAAAAAAAAGGGAGAAATGAATTAATTGGTAAAATCTTCTCGTGATTCGGCTTTAGAAAAGGCTTTTGCAGTTGCGGAACTTTTCGAAGAACCATATTTCACTGCTATTCAGGCTGTATTTCGTGAATTAGAGAAATCAACACCCAATATGACTACTGCAAAAAGTGCATTCGACAATGCAGTTAAAAATGCTAAAGTAAATCCTACAAGAAGGAAGTGGCTTTGGAATTATCTTCAGCATTACGATATATCAAACAAAGATGCAGATACGGGATGGTAACATAGACATCAAGAATAAGCGGATAAACATAAATCATCAATTCGTGTAAAATATTTCTGAATCATTAACGAAAGCATGCTCCGGGCTTTGCAAGGTCTAAGGGAGAGCAGGTTCTTAATAGCCTCCTTCCTATTTTTTTTGGCTATCTTATGAACATAATTAAAAGCTTCAGCCTCAAAACAAAGTTTCAAAAGAGTCTTTACATCCAAAGGAGAAACGTGTGGTTTTTCAATAATATTTTTAATACTTTCATAATTTTCTGTTGAAGATTTTGCCGCATAAAGCAAAGGTAAAGGTATGCTTTCAAATTCTATCCTATGGGGAAGATCAGCCTTTATATTAAGACAATCTTCAAGATCATCTCCCAGTCTAGATATGAAACCAATTCTTCTCCCAAAATCTGCTAAAACTTTAATTTCATTTTCTTGACCATCACCCATAATCGCTCCAATCTTGGTACAAGCCTCAGTTTCAGCCATTGCTTTCCACAATATATTTTTGTAAAAATCCAAATCTATCTCCAAATTTCTTCTGCATAAAGATTCCATAAGCTCAGCTTCACAAATTTCAATAGAAGAATTTCCATAAGCTTCAATTATATCTGCAATTCTTATAGGTTTTAAAGATTTTCTAATTATTTCATGAAACATGGTCCAAGCTTTAAAGATAAGAAGGTCACCAACTAATAATGCGATATCGAAACCATGGAGACCCAGAATTGTCGATCTACCTAAATGTTTATGGAATGATTTATCCAGAATATCATCATGAATTCCAAATCCTGCAGATGCAAGAGTAAACATAAGCCCCACATCATACGTTAATTCAGGTTCACCACCAACAGCTTCACAAGAAAAAGTAGTAAGAATTGGTCTAGACAATTGAGAACGCCTACTCCAATATTTCCTTACATCTACTAAGACTTCTAGCAGCTTGGGATTTTTTATTCCGGAAATTGATACTTGCCCGAATCTTTCAAGGATCAGTTGACTTCTTTTTTTGACAATAGCGTCCAATTCTCTATAAACAAGATGTTTAGTTTCGGATATTGCAGTTGCCTCTATTATCAATTTTCAGATAGAACTTAATACTTTTTTTATTATTTCTTACCAGAAATACTGGAAAATTTGTAAGAACATTTGTACCATTTTAGGAAAACAGATTCTAAAATAGATAACATTGCTAGGTACATAAATTATTATTTATACTTCTAAGCTTAAGTAGGACTCATGAAACAAGTTGAAGATGTTGTGATTATCGGTGGTGGACCTGCAGGAGCATATTGTGCAGTAGAACTCGCAAGACTTGGCGTCTACCCTATAATTTTTGATCACACTCATCCAAGAGAAAAACCTTGTGGCGGAGGGATATCTCCACTAAGCATAGAAAAGTTCCCGTTCTTAGAAAAGTTCCGCTCAGAAGGCTATACTTTTCCAGGTTTCAAATTAATAACTTGCACAAACAATCAAGTGTTAACAAATTGGTATAAAAATGGATTTGGTATTTCAAGACGATATTTTGATGAAAAAATTCTTGAAATGGCAATAAGAAAAGGATCAAAGGTAATTAAAGAAAAAGTTATTGACATCCAAAAGAAAGGAAAACAATGGAATATAAAAACCAACAAAAGATCACTATCCACAAAAATTCTTGTTGGTGCTGATGGAGTAAACAGCTTAGTTCGACTTAAAACAGTAGGTTCTATTTCAAAAGAGAATCTAGCGCTCACTTACGGATACCTAGCAACTAGTAGTAAAAAAGAACAAGCAATGATCAAATATCTAGGAGAAATTCCAGGCTACATCTGGGTGTTTCCTCGAAAGAATTGCTACAGTATCGGTATAGGAAGTGAGCTAAAGTATGGTAGTAGACTAAAAAACTTCTTGGATGACTTTATTGCCCAATATTGCGCCAAAATCAATATTATTTCAAGATACGCAGCAATGCTTCCGTCCGCAAACAATCCTGAGTTTTTTGATTTACCGTGTGCTGGTAAAAACTGGATTTTAGTTGGAGATGCAGCAGGACACGTTGACCCTATATCAGGGGGAGGAATTCTGTATGCATTATGGGGAGGAAAACTAGCAGCTGAAACAATAAAGAAGAATGAAGTAAAATCATATGATAATCTATGGAAAGAAAAATATGGAAACAAACTCAAGAGACAATGCAAGAAAAAAGAAGCATTTTACGATCCAGTTAACTCAACACTCATGATTTTATTAGCTAGAAAATCTATCGATGTATAAAAATTAAACACTCTTACAAAATTAGTTTTCTTATCTGCTACTTTTTCCCATATTCTTTTTGCAATAACTAACGGTTCTAATAATCAAAAAATAGTTTAAAATATAATTTTGGATACAATACAAATTAATCATCAAAAGATTCAAGTTTAAAACCTATGAAATCTTTTCCACCCATTATTACATCATTCCTAAATCCATGTCGCAAATGAATAACTTCCTCATCATCGAACTGGAATAGAAAATTTTTCCAATATTCAGAACTCCCCCCAGGATAATACAGTGGTAAATTCATCCATGACAATGCATATGGTCGATTCTCAATTGTAGGATCAGCTCTAGCTTTCTGAAATGAATGCAAAAGATTAAAACAATGTCCTAATTCATGGACATAAGTCCACAGTTGTTCTCTTAATGCAATAGGTTCTAAACCATCTATACCACTATGAAATACTGCACAGCCTTGTCTTGGTCTTTTTTCTCCATTAAGCATCACACCTTTCTTTCCAGATCCCATTTCATGTCTATTTGCAACAAATAACCAAACTTTCCACTGTGGTACATCCTCTAAAAGACTAAAATGTTCTTTCATTGCATTCTGCAAATCACTATCTCCCCATTCTTCTTGAGAATTAATTGTGTTAGAAGGCATTCTTTGAAATTCAATTCCAGCTTCAGCAAACGCAGTCTCTACAGATAGTTTACGATCAGGTCCTCCGCCTTCCAAGGAACTTGTATTGTAAAAGTCAAAGGGCTTAACGCCTTCTTCAACATCTTGTTCGTATTGAACAGTTCTAAAGTAGCCAGATTCAAAATCACAAGTATATTTCCCTCCAAGTGTTCCCTCTTCGCTGAGAAATTGAACGATCGCTTTTTTTGGAGATGACTTTTTTGGTTTGCACTGTATTATGACTCGAATCTTTGAAAAATAAGCATTCCATGTGAACTTGCATTTTCCTTCCAAGACCACATATGCAGATTTTATTTTTGGTTTCTTGGTTATATCTGATATAAAAGAGCCAATATACCTAGTTTTTCCTCTAGTTATGAAAAAATCTCCACTTACTTTGTTCATTGGTCGATAACCATCGATATCCACACGTAACTCAAGAGAGAGCCTTCCAGAACTTCTATAACGTCCGCTTACTGATTTTTCTCTTATTTTTTTCCCATATATTGAGTTATTCATTAAAATCCACTTACCATCTTGATTCTATTCGGATACAACACAAGAATACCAGAGTTGATAAGGATTATAGCTAAGAGTTTTTTTGGAGAAACAGAAGTCCCAAATGATAAAAACTTCAGATAATTAACCCAAAAATAGAATTAGGTCCTGTTTTTATTTAAATTTTTATATTTTTTGGGGAAAACCTTATTCTATCCTGTAAATTGATTATTGTCTACTTAGAGTAACTGAGGTGTCTGTGGTGGGCTCATCGAAGATAAACCTGAATCTTTCAGCTTTTAAGATATTTGAGAAACTCTGTGAGAATGCAGAAGAGTATCGTGTTTTGGTTGAGAAGACCAAGTCTGGTGCGACTTTGGTGGATGCTGGTTTGGAGGCGAAGGGCGGTTTTCTTGCTGGTAAGATTGTTACTGAGATTTGTTTGGGTGGATATGGTCAGGTAAAGATTTTACCTATTCAATATGAGGATGTTGTTTTGCCTTCGGTTTATGTTCAAACAGACCATCCTGCGCTTTCTACTTTAGCTTCTCAGTTTGCTGGTTGGAGAATTAAAGCTGAGGGGGGGTATTCGG
>JAEOTL010000060.1 GCA_016839845.1 Promethearchaeota archaeon | reverse complement strand
TAAATTTCCTTGTCATTATATAGCTTTAAATGGGGAGATTATTCTCTTATCACTATTTAATTTAGGTTTATCAGAGTTCCCCTCCGAGATTTCAAATCTTAAGAATTTAACTCATCTTTGTCTTGCTTCGAATAATATAACAAATTTACCAAAAACATTTTCTAATCTTAAATTATTAGAAGGTCTAAATCTGAACAACAATCAGTTTATTATAGTTCCAGATAGCATAATTGAATTACCTAGATTGTATTACCTTTATATGAAAAATAATAAAATCTCCAAAATTCCCATTGCTTTAACTGATGCTTGGAGTGCTCGCGTTGAGCCTCGTTTCGATCGTGGATCTATTTATATTCCTGCTAATTTAATTTTTTCAGGAAATCCAATTGATCACAGCTCATTGTCAAAGGAACAGGAACTCCTTGTTAAAGGAATTGGAATTTTTGACAAAACCATCAATGCGACCATTCAACCCCGAATCAACTTAGTCATCGATTAATGCTATTCATTATAATAAGATATCAAAAATTTTTAGGATGTTTTATTTGAGAAAAATTATTAAAGTTTTCAAGCTAATTCTAAACAATTAGGAGATACTAAGTTTCTTTCTAAAAAAAGTTGGTTATAGTGGAACAAATTAATGAAAATTTAACTGTTGTAATCTATGGGATTGGTGGAATAGGAGCTACTCTTGGAGGATGGTTGTCACAAAAATATAGTGATGTTTACTTATTAGCGCGTGGTGACAGTGCTAAGGCACTAAAGAGTAATGGATTAATTCTTAAAAATGTAGTAAGCGATGATATTGAAACTATAAAAGTAAATGTTATTGAAGATTTAAATGAGGTTCCTAAGGTAGATATCGTAGTAGTTACAGTAAAGAATTATGACTTAGAAGGTGTAGCTAAGGATATTTCTGATAAACTAGGAGATCCTATCATCGTAGGACTTCAAAATGGATTTGAAAACCAGCATATATTTCCGAAATACTTTACGAAAATCGTGTATGCGGTAGTCGTACAATCTGGTTGGATAGAAAAACCTGGTATTTTTGGAACAAGAGGAATAGGATACCTGACTTTAGGTAACCCTAATAATGAAAATTCCGATATTATTGAAAAAGTTGCAAAAATATTAAACCTTGGAATCCCAACAAGAGTGACAGAAGATTTTCAAGATGCGGCTCATTCAAAATTAATAATAAATCTTTCAAATGCGACATTCACGCTTATCAGCTCAGAACTGAAAGATGATGATGCTATCTTCAAGCTTTGGAATATATTTATGAATGTATACCTCGAAGGTGTTGACGTTGTAAAAACTGTGGGATATAAAGAATACAAATTAAAGGGGTTACCTTCTTGGGAGGTTATGGAAAATGGGAAAAATCTTGATAAAACGAGTGTCATAAATAATTTCGGAAGGAACCTTAAGTATTCTTGGTTTAATAGCATGTCCCAAGATATGATACACCGAAAGAAAAATCAATCTGAGCTTGAATCGTTGACGGGATATCTAATAAAATTAGCAGAGTCAGCAGATATTGAGATTCCGTTTAATAGAACGATTTACGCACTTTCGAAAGCACAATTTAAAAAAGTACCATATCAACCTTTATCAGTAGAAGTTGTATGGGATGAAATTCAAAAAGTTATAATCCAAAAATGATTTTTTTCTATTAATTATATTCTTATCTTGAAAAAAACTAGATAGGGGATTTTAAATTGAATGAAACCAAGGGAATTCATGTAATAGGTGCTCAAGAGGTTGAATTTAGGGAACCACCTGATCTTAAAGATGTTCATACTGCTCGATTACCTATCGCTGGTATGGCATGGGTAGATACGGATGAAGGAGTAGTTCTTATAGATACGCTTTCTAGAGTTGATGCTGCTAAACAAGTGTTGGAAAAGATTAAAGGACCAATAAAGTACATTATTTACACGCATGGTCATGGGGATCATGTCGGAGGAGCTTCAGCATTTTTAAAGGATAATCCAGAAATCATTGCGAGTAAATATTTACCAGATAGATTTGAAAAATATAAAATAATAGCACCTCATAGAGCCCATATTGGTGCTGTACAGTTTAACACCCCAGAGTTTCAAAGAAGAGCAGATTTTACATATCCTACCAAAACTTTTCTTGGGGATATGACTTTTACTCTAGGGGATAAAACATTTGAACTTCATGCTGTTCGGGCAGAAACTGATGATACGGTATGGGTTTATGTTCCTGAGATTAAGACTGCGTTTGTCGGAGACCTTATAATTGCGGGATTACCTAATGTAGGTAATCCATGGAAACCAACTCGTTTTGCGTTAGATTGGGCAAGAGCTTTAGAAGATGTAAGAGCTCTCAATCCTGAGCACCTTTTCGCCAATGGGGCTGCTTTTTATTATACAGGCGAGAAAGCATTGAAAGTATTAGATTATAATATTGAAGCCATATATTCACTTCACGACCAGGTTGTTGAGCATATCAACAAAGGAACACACATTACGGAAATGATTCATGAAGTTAAACTACCAGATCACCTAAAGGATATTCCGTATTTAAGATCTCTCTATTCCAGACCGGAATTCTTTGTGTTTAATGTATATCGCTGGTATCATGGTTACTTTGATGATAACCCAGCACATCTCCTTCCTAGACCTGAAAAGGAAGTTATGGGTGAGATATTCAAATTAATTGGTGAACCAAATATGATCTTAAAGAGAACAAAAGAACTTTTAGAGCAAAATCAGGCTCAACTTGCATTAGAAGTCTTGGATGTCTTAATTCAAGCAGATCCAGAAAATCTTGAAGCACTGAAATTGCGGATTGAGCTTTTAAAAAAAATAGCTGCTGATGATAGATGTTTAATGTCTCGGAATGCGTGGGTTTATTACATTGATAAAGATAAAAAATTTATAGATGAAAAACTAAAGGAAAAATGAGAAATAATTATGGTTGATAAAGATTTTTTATTAGAAAAAATTTGGGGGAGCTGGATAGGAAAAATTGCGGGTGGTACATTTGCAATGCCTGTTGAGGGAAGAAATCGCAATTACATTACTAATTTGTACCCTCCTTTAAGCGGGTGGAGCACACATCATAGTCAAGCCGTGAATGATGATGAACAATATGAATTAATATCCATCTTAGCTTTGGAAGCATTAAGTGATGATGAATTTGCAAACAGACTTAAAGCTGGAACTCTTTTAGAACCGGAGTATCTTGGATCATATTGGTTAAAATATTTATTGCCTCAGTATGTATTTACTGCAGAAAAAGCCGCATATGAAAATGCCAAAAACGGAGTTCCTTGGGAACACGCAGGGGATTATGCTTATGAACATAATGGAAAAATTTTTGGAAATGAATATGCTGACTGGATTGGGGCACAAATGAAAGGAGAATTATACGGAATGTTACTCCCCGCATGGGGGTGGTATAATATAAAAGAAGAAAATAGAAATTCCAAGGATGACCTCAATTTATTAAAACCATGCTTGGATTTATCACTTCAGGATGCATTGATAGCTCATAGAGATGTGGGAATTGTTGGAGAATTATTTATCTCGACTATGATTTCAGTTGCAATAACACACAACCCATACGAATATAGTGAAGAAATTAATTTCCCTGAATCAGAATTCTCTAGAAGGGAGCTTGATTCGGAAAACTCCAAGGGTTTTAAAGAAGTGAAAGAAAAATTTGATGGATTTTTACAGGTAATTAATAAAATTGGGATTTGTTCTGAAGCAATTATAAGTGATATTAAACGGATTAAAGCCGTCTTGTTAGAATATTCTTCTTTAACTGATTCAATTTCAGTGGAAGATATAGAATTATATTTTAGTTTCATAGATCCAATAATCAAGGAATTCATGAATAATCCTAAATCAAGTGATTGGGGAAAAGTTTATAGAGATATTAGTGTTTCATATTGGGAGTTTGAACAATATATGGTAACAAGCGCACTTTCCAAATTAAAAGATTATCCGATTATGCTCGAAAAAAGGTTAAAGTCAATTCGTAGAAGTAAATATGTTCATACATTATTCAATAATGGTGCAATTGTAATGGGTTTATTATATGGAGATGGGGATTTTATGCAAACAATTCGTATTAGTACTGAATGTGGATATGATACCGATTGTAATGCAGGGAATGCAGGAGCCATTCTTGGTGCATACCTAGGTCAGAAATTAATTCCATCATATGCAGACCGTTTTATTCGCGGAGAAATAATTCCAGGTCTTAAAGAATGGTCAGATAAATCGTTGCTCAGTTTAAGTCAAAGAACACTCACACAAGCACTTCGCTTCGAAGAGCTAAGAAAGATCAAATAGTATAAGAAAAAAAATTGATTATATTATGGTAAATATGCAATCTTTTCAAATCGATACTACTCTAGTTCCAGGGCCTATCCAGTATGATGTTTTATTCCCAAAGTCATATAATACATCGAATGAGAAATATCCCTTAATGCTCTTTTTACATGGGGGTGGTCCATTGAGACATCAACATCTTAAAAACACTGGACCACGAATATGGGAGATGTGGGAACAAAATATTGTACCCGAGATGGTTGTTGTTACACCATTATGTGCCCGTTGTTTCTATATGGATTATAAAGATGGTTCAGAGAGATGGGAATCCTTTATTATTGAAGAGTTGCTACCTCACCTTCAAAATGAGTTCCGTGTTGCTACTGACGTGGAAAACACGTTTATAGGGGGTGTATCAATGGGTGGGATGGGGTCGCTACGTATGGGATTAAAAAATATTGATAAGTTTGGTGCTATTGTTGCATTTGAACCGGGTATTGAACCTGCCTTCGAGTGGTCTGATGTTGAGATTGAAGATAAATTCTATAGGCCTGAATGGCTTTATGAAAGGATATTTGGTAAACCTATTGATGAATCTTATTGGAATAAAAATAATCCAGCCTATATTATACGAGAAAACACAGATAAAATACGCGAATCTGGAATTAAGATATATATAGAGGTAGGAACAGAAGATACTTATGGTCTTTATCGTGGAGCTGAATTTCTACATCGACTATTGTTTGATAATAATATTCCTCATGAGTTTAGATATGTATATGGTGCTGATCATATAGGAGCTTCATTGAGAGAGAGGTTAATAAACGGTTTTTCTTTTCTCAGTCGCATTATAAATCCTTTAGAGGAACCTTCAAATGTATTCCAGTTGAGAGAATATAGTTCTCAACTGCTAGAAAGAGCACTCCAAGAGAAAAAAAAAAATAAATAAATCTTAAATTAACTTATTTTTCACTTTAAAAATTTTTTTTAATGTTTGATTATTTTTCCACCCAGTAAGATCATTTTTAAGATATATTCGAGCTACTGAAGAATTTAATAAAAATTGAGTGAGAAAAAATGGGATTAATTAATGGTGGAGCCTTGTTTGGCAAGGCATTAGCAAATGAAGGTGTTGAAAAGGCGTTTACTTTAGTTGGTGGACATATTATGCCGATTCTTCATGGAATGCGAAGAGTGGGAATTGAAATTACCGACATGCGTCATGAGTGTGCAGCAATGTATGCGGCTATTGCATGTGCACGTGCTTCAGGGAAACCCGTTGTTGTTGTGACTACTGCGGGTCCGGGTGTGTTAAATACAGTTGCGGGGATGCTGGAGGCGGAAGCATGTTGTATGCCAATTATACATATTGGCGGTGCTGCATCTATGGGTGGTATGAGGAAGGGTGAATTACAGGACCAACCAACTCTAAAGGTTCAGGAGACTTGTTCCAAATGGGCTCATAGGATCACTAGTATAGCCAGTATACCGTATTTTGTTGCGATGGCATTTCGTAACGCTATGGATGGAACACCAGGTCCAGTTTATCTTGAAGTTCCTGTAGATATTGCCCATGGGATAGTTAACGAAGAAGAAGTCGAATTTCCTGTTAATTATCGAGCAAAAGCAATACCATATGGAAATGTTAATTTAATTGAAACTGCTGCTGATCTTCTTATAAATGCTAAACGTCCAACCGCAATTATTGGCGATGGAGCTCGATTTAATATAGGTGATCATGCACATGATATTAAAGCTCTATCTGATTATTTGAAAATGCCTCTAAGCGCGGGAATTGCCTGTAAAGGATTATTTGGAAGTGAATATGAAAATAATTTATTAAAATCAAGTGAAATATGGCGAGCAGATTTGGTGTTGAGTTTTGGATATAGATTTAATTTGGGAAGGGGATTCACTCGATTAATTCCACCAGATGCAAAAGTTATTCAGGTTCATATAGATCCAAAACAAATAGGCTTCAATCTTCCAGCGGATATTGGTATTATAGGAGGTGCCGGAGCTGTAGCAAAACAATTGTTAAACGCAGTTAAAAAAAGACAAGATAAACCAATAGCAGCTTCTTGGGTTGGTCCACCGAAAAGCAATCTTTTTGAGAACCTACCAGAAAAATGTCGAACAAAAGGAAGTCCAATTCATCCATCACGTTTGGTATTTGAAGTAGCTAAATTTCTAGCTGAGGAAGGTAGGGAATGGAACTTTGTAATAGATGGTGGTGACATAGGTGTACATGTATGGGACTCTGGTACTGTGACAGCACATCGCCCAGGTCAAATTTATACCGCTGGTCCTAGTGGTATGATAGGGATGGGTCCAGGTCAAGTTATAGGGGCATGGGTTGCTAATCATAAACCCGTTTTACTTCTAACAGGTGATGGTAGTTTTGGATTTTATGCTATGGAGATGGATACGATGGCAAGACTTGGGATTCCAGCTGTGGTCGTCATTTCTAATGACGCAGCATGGGGGATGATTCGATTAGAAGAAAAGATCAACACACCTGAAGAAGTCGAATCATTTGGTCATTGTAATACAGAACTTCTGGATGTTGAAGGTAAAATTCGAAAATATGAATTGATGACCGCGATATGGGGAGGTCATGGTGAATTAGTTCGTGATCCAGAACAAATAGTACCCGCTATCAAACGTGCGACAGCCAATAGAAAACCATCAATTATCAACGTAGAAGTAGACAGAGATGTATTGTCCTCGTGGACGCAAAGGGTTGCAGATGCTGCTGCTTTAAGGAAGAAATAACTTGAAATATTTCATTTATTATATTTTTTATTTTGATCTAAAGCATTAAGAATATTATTCATTCTGTTTTTTATTAAAGCTTCCAACCACTCTTCTGTATGAGTTAAAATATAAAAAGCATCATCTTTAATTGCTTCAAACACTATATTACCTGCTTTCTCTCCTGAGATCCCTCTTTCTTGGAAACCTTGTCCAAACTGAGTAACTATAGGTTCAAACTCAGGGTATTCTCTAAGAAATTTCCTAGTCCGTGATTGAATATCTAATATTTCAGATTCAGGATTTTTCAATTCTTCTGGACGATTTCTTGCACTTGTTCCAAGATTTGTGAGTATTGCTCCAGGACAAAATACTGATACTTTAATGTTAGAATTCACTACCCTAAGTTCATTATTCAAGGTTTCTGAAAGCGCAACAATTGAATGTTTAATGGCTCCGTAAATTCCGTTTAGAGTATAAGTTGTTAGCCCAGCAATTGAGGCCGTATTAATTATACGACTTTCTTGATCTTGTCTACGTAAAATTGGTAAAAAATTAACAAACCCATGAATAACACCCCATAAATTTACACCTATAATCCATTTCCAATCAGCTAAAGTACAATCCCAGAGAACGTCTCTTTTTGCAACACCTGCATTATTAAATAATAGGTGCACCTCACTAAACTTATCCATAGTTTTATCTGCTAAGGATTTCACATCCTCAAATTTTGAAACATCAGTAACTACAGATAATATATTACCACCTAAAGATGATAACTCTTGATCTGCTTGGGATAACGCTTCTGCTTCTATATCTGCAATAACTACTTTCATACTTTCCTTTACTGCTCTTTTAGCAATTCCAAATCCAATACCACTAGCAGCTCCTGTGATCACGGCAACTTTATCCTTAAAATCTTTCATAAATTTCTAGATCCCTCATATTAAGATATTTTTCAATAAAAATATAGAATACTTTGCTGTTTTAATATTTATACTTCAAATCTTCACTTGATTAGAATTTAGAAATCAAATTAAAAATATAAGGATTTCAAGAAGCGTTCTCTCCAAATTTAAATATTAATAGAGATAAGAAAAAGTTAAAATTTTTTATATAGAAACAGTATAAAATTTATTTAATTGAATATACTTTGAATTAATCATTCTTACAAAAATTAAAAATGTGAACAAATATGATACGTACGAAATTCCAAGAAATAATCGGGACGAAATATCCCATTATACAGGCAGGTATGGGGCCTTATGCAACCACAAAACTGTGTATCGCGGTAGCAAAAGAAGGTGGGTTGGGTTTAATCTCAACAATTGGCATGGCAGGTCCTGATGTGAATTTTATACCTGAGGAAGATCGAAAGCTTGATTTTGGGGTTGGTGGTACTCCGAAAAATGTCCTAAAACAGACAATTAGATATGTTTATGAAAAACTTGAAGATTATCCTGAAGCTAAATTCGGTGTTAATATACCAATTGCTAAAGAATTTACGATGGTATCAAAACAATTTATGCTAGCTATTATCGAAATTTTTGAAGAAACTCCCAAGGTAAAGAAGCAGCTAAAGGTTATGGTGACCTCTGCTGGGGATCCACTTCCTTGGGCAATAGATGCCAAAGAAAAGGGTTCAAAGAGGGCGTTTCTTGAAGTCAAGAAAGCATTACCCTCAATAATATGGTGTCAAGTCTGCCCAAATGTAAGAGGGGCAAAGAGAGCTGAAAGATCTGGTGTAGATATAATCATTGCTTCAGGAAGAGAAGGAGGGGCACATTGTGCTTGGAGAGACACTTCATCCATGGTTCTTCTCCCAGAAGTAGTTAGAACAGTCAATTTACCTGTGGTTGGAGCGGGAGGTTTTGCTGATGGTGCATCCTTAGCAGCAGCTCTTGCCTTAGGAGCGATTGGGATTCAAATGGGAACTAGATTTATTGCTACTCAAGAAGGTGATTTTGAGCAAATGTGGAAAGAGCAACTTGTAAAGGCAACAGAATTTGACACAATTGTGGGAAGAGGTATATTTGGACCTATGAGGTTTTTAATTAATACAGCCTCTCTTGAAGTTATTGATGAGACTATTAAGGGTGCGTCAGATCTTTATCGCGGGAAGCCTTGCCCATCTACAGATGAAATTCGTATTCTTGAAGAAAAGGGTTTTAGGAAACTAATAGATGAAGATGAAAATGCAAGTCTTATGAATGCGGGTGTTGTAACAGGAAGAATCCATTCAATCCCAACTGTTCATGAATTAATCCAAAGTATCATGACTGAGGCAGAAGAAATAATAGTAGGAATGCCTGAAAATTTAATAAAAGAAGAAAATCCAATAATAGAGTGATAAAAAATGAAAGAATTAAAAGAATGTGTAGTTATCGATAGCATTAGGACTCCTGTTGGAAAATCGGGTAGAGCACAAATGAAAAAACTTGGAGGAGTATATCGAGAATGTTCAGCTCAAGATTTATTAGTCACTGTTTTAAGAGCTATAGTCGATAGAACAAAAGAAAAGTGTCCGGATTTTGATCCAAAGGAGATTGAAGATTGTCATGTGGGTTGTTTATCCCAATTTGGAGAACAAGGGGGTAATATCGCAAGGATTGCATTATTATTAGCAGGATTACCTGATGAAATAGCAGGAGCTACTGTTAATAGATACTGTAATGCAGGTCTTCAGGCCATAAATACAGTAGCAAATGCGATAAAAGTAGGTGATGGAGACATTTGCATAGCAGCTGGTGTAGAGTCAATGACGCATTATGCGATGGGCTCAGATTTGCAAATTACCCAAGCAGTTCCAAACTATCCAATGATAATGTCTCCAGGATGGGCTAATGAACCCTTGAGAAGTATCGTACCTCAAGGTGTTTCTTCAGAGATGATTAGTGATAAATATGGTTTTACACGAAAAGAATTGGATCAATTTGGTGTTTGGAGTCATCAGAAAGCTACTGAAGCAATGCGTAATGAAGAAGAGTATTTCAAACGTGTGGTACCAGTTACTTATCAGAAAAGGTATACAGATGAAAATATGAAACCAATTAAAGATGAAAACACTGGAAAGCAAAAAGTTGAGGAAGTTACGATTACAAAAGACCAGACAGTGCGACCTGTTTATTTAGATGATCCAGAAAAGGGTTGGGAGATGATCCGCAATTTGAAACCGGTATTCAGACCTGCTGAAAAAGGAGGTAAGACTACAGCAGGAAATTCTTCACAAATTGTTGATGGAGCAGCAGCTACATTATTAATGTCTCGAGAAAAAGCAGATGAGCTGGGATTAAAACCAATGGCTCGGATACTCTCAACAGCAGTAGCAGGCGGCGAACCGATTATCATGTTGTTAGCACCAATCCCTGCCATGAGAAAAGCACTAGATCGTGCAGATCTCACAGTGGATGATATGGATGTGATCGAACCTAATGAAGCTTTCGCAAGTCCATGTTTGGCATTTGCTAAAGATTTCGGATATGAATTTGATGATCCCCGAGTCAATCCTACCGGGGGAGCAATCGCTATAGGTCATCCTATCGGAGCAAGTGGGGTAATCTATTTTACTGAAATGGTGCACCATATGAAAAATTACAATAAAAAATATGGTGTTCAATTAATGTGTGGCGGCTTCGGTGTAGGTATTGCCTCGGTGATTGAAGCTCTTTAAATTGAAGCTCTTTAAATTATACATTTACTCTAAACCAATCATTAAAAAAATAATTTTTTTATTTCGTTTTATTTTCTTAATCCCGCATAGAGTGCCATTATTAGCCTAGCAGAGCGAAGGTCTCCTGTTGTTGTCATTTTCATACGATTCATTACATACGAAAAACTAAGTTGATTATCTAAATCCATTACAATAATACTTCCTCCTGCCCCAGCCCACCATACCGTGTTTGGGCTTGGAAAGGGTATTTCTTTACTTGGAAGTCCAAAACCCACTCCAAACCGTACGGGCATTAATATACCGAGATCTTGCATGTAGCTTTGTTCTTCCATTGATTTTTTAATTGTCTCCATTCTTAAAAGTCGAACCCCATCTACTTCACCACCACAAGCTATAGCTGATGCGATTCTTGCTACAGATCTTGCATTCCCATGTCCTCCTGCAGCTGGGATCTCAGCAGCACGCCATTCTCGCGTTTTTAAACTCTGAGTTAGATTATTTATCTCAGGATTTGTCCAGATTCGAGCAAAAATAGAATTAGGATTCGTTTCAGTATAACCGAAAAATTGAGAAGCTTCCCATGGAATTACATCAGCTACCCTTTTATCATGTTCTGGACCAAAACCAATATGAAAATCAGCATTAAGTGGTTCTGCCACATGTTCTTTAAAATATGTCCCTAAAGATTTACCGCTTATACGCTTAACTAACTCACCCAAGAGATATCCATGCGTAAAAGCATGATACCCACTCTTAGTTCCTGGTTCCCACCATGGTTTTTGAGCAGCCAGTAGATTAACAGCTTTATCCCAGTTGTAAAGATCTTCGATTTTTACTTTTTCTTCCCAACCGGCTAACCCAGATGAATGACTGAATATATGACGAACTAACACCTTTTCTTTTCCGTTCTGGGCGAATTCTGGCCAGTATTTCGCAACAGGAGCATCAAGATCAAGAAGTCCCTGATCAACTAGCATAAGAGCACAAATAATAGTCATTGCCTTTGTAGTAGAAAACACATTCACGATTGTATCTTTTTCCCATGGTCTCGATTTAGCTTCATCTGCATAACCACCCCATATATCTATAACAAATTTCCCATTTAGGGTTGCAGCAAAACTAGCTCCAACATCACCGTCGATTTTAAAATTTTGCAGAAAACCGTCTTTTACTGCCGCGAACCTTTCATCACAAACACCATGCATTTCAATTTCTTCATCCATATCTAAATTCCTCTAAATAACTAAAAATATAATAATATTAAAAATAGAAAAAAAAAATAAAAAGATTTGTTTTGATTATTTCTTTTTAGGTCTAAATACTATTGATGGTTTTGCAGTGATTGAATAAAAAAAACCAGCGGATTCTCGAATATCCCCATACTTTGCTTTCAATTCCTCCAATGTTCCAGAATCTAAAGCACGTGCATAACAAGCCTCAACACATATTGGTTGCTTGCCAACATCAACTCGATCAACGCAATAATTACATTTTTGCATCCTCGTTTTTTCCGCCTCTACAAATTGAGGAGCAGAATATGGGCATACATCTTTACATAAGTGACCTGCGCAATTAAGACATCTTTCAGCTTCAGCTATAGCAGCTTCCTCGCTGAAACCTAGAGCAACCTCCTTGAAATTATTACCCCTTTCAGATGCTGATAGAAGTGGCATAGGTTGGCGATCTTTTTTCTCTGTTTCTGAGGGAATATCAATTTTTATTTCAGTTGCCGCAATTTCTGGAATAGGCCTTACTCTCAATACATCACCTTGGAGATAACGATGAACTTTAGATGCTGATTTTTGACCACTTGCTATGGCATCAATAATGCTTGCTACACCGCTAAAACAGTCTCCAGCAACAAACACACCATTTGCCTCAAGCATCAAAGTCTCAGGATCTGCGGCAATAGTGCCCATTTTACTGACTTTCACTATCCCAGAATTAGTGATTTCAGGAACTTGACCAATAGCAAAAATTACTGTATCTCCCTCTAAAGTGTGTTCCTCATCACTAACTACGTCAAAATGAGCTTCTCCATCATCATCAAATGAACATCCAGTAATCTCAAGACATCCTACACCAGCTACTTTTCCATCATTACTCACTATTTTCGTAAAAGTACGAGAATCATAAATCTCAATTCCTTCTTCACGAGCTTGATCAACTTCTGTTATATCTGCAGGCATATCATCACAACATTCAAGACATGATACACCTACTTCTGCAGCACCAAGACGACGGGCAGTACGTGCACAATCCATAGCAACGTTTCCACCTCCTATTACAATCACTTTATTACCAAGTTTAACCTCCTTACCAAGATTAACGTCTCGCATAAAGGAAGTACCTACTAAAACACCCTCTAGATCCGCTCCAGGGATACCAAGCTTCTTCCCTTTATGAGCCCCAATTGCAACTAGTACGGCACCATATCCCTCTTTCAAAAGATCCTCTATACCTTGATTGAGATCAACTGGAGTATTTGTTTTGATTTCAACTCCAAGTGCTTTAATATAATCAATATCCCTATTGAGTATATCACGTGGTAACCTGTAATCCGGAATTCCTACAGCCAACATACCTCCTGCACTTGCCAATGCTTCAAAAATAGTAACTCCATAGCCCAATCTAATTAGATCGTAAGCTGCGGCTAATCCTGCAGGACCAGATCCAATTATTGCAACTTTCTCTGATTGAGTTTGCGATATAGGTTTTGGTGCTTTTTCAGATACATTATCTGCAACAAATCCTTTTAGTGCTTCAATTGCGATTGCTTGATCTACATCTTTTCGAGCACAAACCTCTTCACAAGGATGAAGACAAACACGACCACATACTGAAGGCAAAGGCATCCTCCGTCTGATTAAATCCAAAGATTCCTTAAATTTTCCCTTAGCAATCAATGCAGTGTATGCAGGGATGTGAAGATGCACTGGACACGCAGTTTGACAAGGGGCTTGTGATTCACCATATGTATAATCAGCACCCATCTTTTCTTTTGAAATTAGACCACATGGCACTTCTTCACGACATTTATCTTTTTCAACTACAACAATCCCATCTTCCTCTCTTTTACTTAGTGCTTCATTCGGGCAAACATAAGAGCACACAGGTTCTTCACAATGATAACAATTTGAGATAAGGTAACCCGCAAACACATTCGGGAATGGCCCCTCTTCAAGGTAGTTGATCCTCATCCATGATGCTGGACCGGATGGTTGATCATGCCAATCTTTACATGCTACTCTACAAGCATTACAACCAGCGCATCTCGTTTGGTCAAAGTAAAATCCTACTTGCATAGTTAAGCACCTCCTTTCTCCAATTTTACTTGAACCAAGCATGTTTTCAATGCAGCAGCACCTCCTTCACTCATTTCATCCTTAGTAAGGGTATTAGCACATGCTCCTCTGTCTATTCCATTCTCATCAGGATTATACCACGCACCTTCGTAAATACACACAACTCCTGTCATAATTCTCCTTGTTACAAACGCTTCTATTGCAACGGTCCCTCTGTCGTTGTAGGCCAAACATATATCACCGTTTCTAATGCCTCTTGGTTCTGCATCAGCAGGATTTATCCACATACGATGAGGTATTGCTTCCATGAGCCATTCTATTTTATATAGTTCGGAATGTACCCTTTGCCTTGGATGAGGTGAAATCAACTGAAGTGGATATTTTTCTGTGAGTGGATCATCACGATTCTCCCATGTAGGAACATATTTTGCGATTGGTGGACAGATTGGATTGTTCCAGCTTGCAACTTGATCAGAAAAGATTTCAATCTTCCCTGAAGGTGTTGGGAACGGATTTTTTTCAAAGTCATCTATGTTCTTTTTGAATGCTACATAGGGTTCTTTAAGTTCAACTCTATGGATTCCTTCTCTTTTATATTTATCATAATCTTGAATATTTGCCCGAACATCTTGTGCCATTAAAGAGAGTAGTCGAAGCCATTTATCATTAATATCATCATATTGATCTATTAATGGTTTTGCAGCTGCAAGTTGGGGATTTTTCATATATTGTTCGAGAAGTTCCTCTCGTTTAAAGTTCTTAATGCCGAGTCTTTCTGCCAATAATTCCGCTATCTCTATATCATCCTTGCATTCACCCATAGGTTCAATTGCCTTATTCATATGACCAAAATATGGTCCTGAAGGCCAAGGCCTTGTAAGTTCGCTCCTTGCTGAAAATCCAGTTACAGGAAGAACTATATCCGCATATTGGGCAGTAGGAGTTAACCATAACTCTGGAACGACTGTAAACAAGTCTTCTCGGCTTAAAGCTTTTGCGGATTTATTTGCATTTCCTATCTGGTTTAGAAAATCACATACACAGAACCACGCGAATTTCACATCCATAGGGAATCCCCCTGCTTTACCGTTAAGAATTGCATCAAAGATCTTATTTACATGGACTCTAGTATCTAACCTGTCTCTGGGATTAATATTTCCTCTTAAAGATGGTCCCTTTGGCCATGCTTTATTAGCACCAGGAGGTATCATAATTCCTCTAAACATATGACCATAGGGAATCCCATGAAGTCCACCACCAGCGCTTCCACCAGGCTTTCCAATATTCCCTGTCATTGCTGAGAGTGTTATAGCACCTCGATTGTATTGTCCACCCATAGCTGAACGAGCAGGACCCTGACAATCTTCTAACGCCGCAGGTTTGGTAGTAGCATACTCACGAGCTAAATTTTCAATCGTTGTAGCGGGTACACCACATATTTTTTCAGCCCATTCTGGAGTTTTTTCAATTCCGTCCTCTTCTCCCATAACATAAGCTCGATATTTATCAAAACCATGAGTGTATTTATCAAGAAACTCTTGATCATGTAAATTTTCTCGAAGCATAACGTTAGCCATCGCAGCCATCATAGCTGTATCTGTTCCGGGTATTATGGGAATCCATTGATCTGCTGCAACTAAAGCTGTATCTGAATAGCGAGGGTCAATAACAATTACTTTAGCACCATTTTCTTTAGCTTTGATTAACCACCACAAAGTGTTTGTTCCGGAAATTTGACGGGCTGGATCCCAACCCCAACATATAATTAGTTTGGAATTCAACCAATCTTCCCGACTGTTACCAACAAAGATTTGTCCAAACCCATATGATGCTTGAGTTCCAAAAATCGCGCCTTGGGAAGAAATATTACCGTATGATGTTGAAAATCCACCAAGGGCATTAAGTAATCTGGCATAAGCCACACCTGCACCATGTAATGCGCCGAAATATCCACCACCAGTAATATAAAGGATACTTTGATTTCCATATTTCTCGATTGTTTCTTTTAGTTTCTCTGCAATTGTATCCAATGCTTCGTCCCATGAAATCCGTTCGAATTTACCCGAACCTTTTGGACCCGCTCGTTTTAACGGATATTTTAATCTCTCTGGGTGGTAAATATATTGTCTAATTGATCTACATCTTAAGCATGCACGAAGTTGCTTATCAGGATCAGGATGATCATCCCCTTCTACTCTTATTACTTTTCCATCTTTCACATGAAACCTTAAGAGGCAACGACCTCCACAATCAAATGCCGAAGTAGTTCTTACTATTTTTACTCCTTCATCTTCTTCTTGACTTACCATATTATCTACCATTTGATTTTTGATAATTTTATATTTTTTTCAGAAATTAATTTGTTTTTTGAAAATATATAGTTTTATTAAAGTTATTCTAGAATCCTTTAGTTATTAACTTTAAAGATTTAACTAGTGATTCAATTTAAGCAATAAAAACAAATTAAGATTGAAAAAGAGAAAAGAAATTATGATTTAACATATCTGTAAGCGTTGTTTAAATTTTTTTCAACATCTTTCATTACTCTATTAATGATATCTGTGACGTGTTCAATTCTGTCAATAGTTCCAATACTTTGTCCTAAAGGAACGGCGCCATCGTTGATATTACCTTTATAAGCTAACTCATATTTTATTCCTACATCAAGTGCTGCTTCCGGAGTTATTACAGCTTCTTGAGCCATTTTTTCTTCTTTATTTGCTACAATTTCATGATGTAGAGAATAATCATTTCTCCATAAACGAATCAAACCTAATGCACCCGTAGTTAATACAGTATCTTGAGCTTTGGCTGAAGGAACAATATTCTTATATGTTTCATGAAATTCACTTTCATCAGAAGCTATAAATCGCGATCCCATAACAACCGCTCCCGCACCCATAGCTAAAGCAGCCGCTAATCCTTGACCTGTGGCAAATCCTCCACATCCTACTATAGGATAATCAGGATACTTTTGTATCGCTTGCTGTAGTAAAACTAAAGTACTTACCCTCTCATAAGATTGATGTCCTCCGCCTTCACCTCCAGTTATTACTAAGCCATCAACACCCGTTTTAACACACTTATCAGCAAGCCACAATGCAGGAGCTACATGAAAGTGTTTTATATTAGAGCCGCTTTCCTTTAATTTTTGGAAGGATTTAGTTTCAGGTAACATCCTTGAGGATCCAGCACTAGTCACAACATAAACACACTGTTCTTTTATTTTCGGATTTTCCATGATAAATTTTGGGATTTCTTCACAGAGAATTTCGGGTCGTTCTGTTCGGGAAGTTCTGATGTTGAAACCAAATGGCTGGTCTGTATGTTCAACTACTTCAAGCATATTTTTCTTCATTATTTCTACGGGATATCTTCCTGCTTGCATATCACTAATTAAACCTGTGTGACTCAACACCCCCAAACCTCCTGCTTCTGAAACTGCTATCGTCAAATCTGTTGTATAAAATGGTCCCATTGGAGCCGCTATTATTGGATGCCTAATCCCAAGCATCTTTGTTATGTTTGTCTCAATAACCATAGATAATTATCACTTTGTTTTCTTTGAAGATGATTTTTTTATTATTAGGGTTATCTGGTATCGTTAAAGAATTTTATTCAATAATATTTAAAAAAAATAATTAATAAATAGTCCCAAACTCCTGAATTGCTTTATAAAGAGCAACAATATTTTCAGGCGGATGATCTAAAAGGAAATTTGTTGGTCCTGGAATATACCCTCCTTTTTTTGCCAGTGTATTTATACTTTCCCTTACAGAATTTCTTATATATTCGGGTGATTCATATATAAGCATATCAGAATCGTCAATAGTTCCAATCAAGGTAATTTCTGGATATTTCTCCCTATACATCTTCAAATCATTGCTTTTTGGTTTTAAGGATTCAACTCCATCTATCCCAATTTCTACAAAATCGGAGAAAATCTGTCCTAAATTACCACAGCTATGTAATACAAATTTAGCACCGCCATCATGAGCATATTTCACGTATTCTGCTAACTTAGGTTTAATATATTTACGCCATTGATCAACATGTATTTGTAAACCCCTATTATATCCATAGTCATCTCCACACATAACAACATCAGGTTTTTGATTCATTAATAACTTTAATGAAGGTTCCTCAAATGTTTCCCACTGAAAATCTATATGTTGTTGTAGGAACTTTGGATCTTTTCTGGCAAAATGAGTAAAATTAGCATGTCCTATCCCGAATATACAATTCTCAAATGGTCCAGAAATACCTTGAGAAACGACAATATCATATTTATCTAACATAGTTGTTCTTATTCTTGATAAATGTCTAAATGCTGCAGGGCTAGGTGCCAAATCCTTTTCTTTTTCCCAATATTCTTCAATATACTCCTTTTTCAGAAGTGCTGGTCCTATAAACCATGTATGTGGTATTCCATCATCCTTTATTAACGTATCATAAGTACCTCCGGTAAAGCTTAAGACTTTGTCGGTGAAATCTAACCTTATTAGTCCACCTCCCGTTGTACTCCAGCACATATCGATTTTAGCATCGATTCCTCCAGCTAATATTTCAGGAGGTGCAAATTTAGCTATCACTGAATGCATAAAAGGAATCATATAGGAAACCCTATCTTCATCTAATTGTTTTATGTCTTGCTCTGTGAGTTTATATGGGGAATTCATGAACCTAAACACAAAATCACAATCTCCGCCTAAAATAAAGCTCGGAACACGATCCGGAATTTTTCCTTCTAAAACCGTTAAAACTCTCTCAAGAGCTGACATTTTCTGAACTTTGACCACTTTTAATCTCACTCTTTGTTATATAATTCTACGTAGAATTGTAAAAATTGCAGACTCATTCTTCATTTTTACCTTTCCTTCGTCTACACCTTTCATCAAAGTAGATGAACCACCGTATAGGTAATTTTGTGGAGCAGCAAAATACCCATCACAATCTACATTATCTAACTCATTAATATCGTTTATTTCCTCTAACTTTTCCATTTCAAAAGTATCTTTTTCTATAGAAATTAAAACAGCAGGGGGTTGATCAGTTATAAATACTGCTAATTTAGTTTTTTGAGGGAAAAGTTTATTTAATTTTCCGAATATCTGCCTTCTCCATAATCCCGAGTAAATCAAGGCGGGAATGCCTTTAAATTTTGCACACATAGTGTATCACTCCAAGGGGAAGAAATCGGGTAAATCTCCAGGAACTTTTAACTTCCATTCGGGTTTCCTCTTTTCGAGGAATGACATGACTCCTTCGCGAGTATCTGCTTTTGTTGAAACCCACCCAAGATATTGATGGTTAATACTCTCTATCTTATCTATATCTGTTTCAGTAAGGAATTGATAAATCATTCTTTTTGTAAGGGTAACACTCACCGGAGCACTTAATAATATTTCTTCAGCTATTTCTCTTGCTGTTTTCATTAATTTATCATCAGGTACTACACGACTGACGAGTCCAAATTCTAAAGCTTCCTTAGCATTGATAATTCTGCCAGTATACATCAACTCGGCAGTTCTACTAATTCCAATAATCCGAGGTAATAACCAAGGGGAGGCAAATTCAGGGATCACACCACGTCGATTAAAAACAATACCAATACGTGCACTTTCAGAAGCAATCCTAATATCAAAGGGTAAAATAGTTGTTACTCCAACCCCAACAACAGGACCGTTTATTGCAACAATCACCGGTTTTTTCAATGAAAAAAATCGTTTAATTGTGCTTCCTTCCGTCTCTACTCTCTCAGCTGCGTCCTGAGGTGTATCTATGCCATCAAAACTTCCTCCACCACTCGATAAATCTTGACCAGCACAAAATCCCCTTCCCGCACCAGTTAATATTGTAACTCTCAGGTCAGGATCATCTTCTATTCTCCTAATTGCGTCCCAGAATTCAGCCATCATTCGTGGTGTCATCGCATTAAGCTTATCAGGTCTATTGAATGTTATTGTGGCAATCTGGTTAGATCTCTCAAAAATGATTTCTTTATAATCCATTTCTACAAAAACCTCTTTATATTAATAATTTTAATTTAAAAAAAAGTAATAAGAATTTGATATTATAACAGCTACTCCGGTTTCTTAGGTTTCTCCCATTCAGCAGGGGGTCTATAGATAAATCTAGTGTATCTATTCATTTGACCATAATATTCGAATAACGCATCAATACCTCGAATTTTAAGGTCAGTGTTGAGAGCAATTTTATTATGTAAAGCCCCATCATGTCTGACTTGGGCAATTTCAGATGCTAATTTATTCACTTCTTCTTCAAGCTTCTCTCGAGGTACACTTATACTTACAAGTCCCCAATCTGCTGCCACTTTTCCCGTAATCAATCGGCCACTCATTAAAATATAGCGTGCTTTTTTTACACCTAGATAAAATTGCCAAAGTGGTAGGCTTTGAGATCCACCCCATAATTGAGCAGGGTGGCCTAGTAATGCATCTTCAGCAGCTACTGAGATATCACAACAAAGTTGGAGATAACATCCAGCATCCCTGCAATGTCCGTGAATCTGAGCAATGGTAGGTTTAGGGAAACCCCATATCTTAGTATAAATCGCATAGACTTTTTTATTTAATATGTTATACGAATTAACATAATCCCAACCACCTTCTGGTGGCACTCGATAGTAGGAAGCATCATTGTTGAACCCGGAGCAAAAACTCTTACCAGCACCTTTTAGTACGATAACATTCACAGATTGATCTTCTTCAGCATAATCAAAAGCCCGGGGTATATCATCAAGCAACTCATAACTCAACGCGTTATGTTTTCCGGGTACATTTAATGTAATATACCCTATTTTGTCCTTACTCTCATAGAGAATTGATTCAAATTCTTTTGAACCCATTTTATATTTTCACCATTAATTTTTTTTTTGTTTAACTGATTTTATCTCCCAAAATATTTAAAACTTTGATTCTCAAATTTAAATTCTCTATAATCAAAGAATAATCCTTTTAACAGAGAAATGACTTTATTCTACTATCTTCATTTAAAAGAGGTGAAGTCCTTAATGAGTGAGGAAGATATAAAATTAATTGAAAAAATTAAACGTAAAAAGCCAATTCGTCTTTCAGAGATGCGGATAAAACCAATTGATAAAAACCAATCTCGTGAAGTAGTAAATAAGATGTTAGATAAATCAGGCTGGAATGAATTGATACAAACAACAATAGAATCTGTCACAACAAACAAACCAATGTTTAGACGTCTCGATATCTATAGAACTTTCATGAAGAATCCTGATTTTCTCAAAGCTTTATTTACGTATCAAATTTATTTATTAGAAAATTCAAGTGTTCCTGTACGCGAGAGAGAAATCTTAATTCTTCGCATAGCTTGGTTCTCAGGATCAGATTATATGTGGTATCAGCATAAGATTATTGGTTTAGGTATGGCAGGGCTTTCTGCTGAGGAGATTGAACGAGTTAAAGAAGATCCTGATAGTAAAGGCTGGAGCAAATTTGAGACAATCGTGTTGAATGCGATTGATGAGCTGTTTATTGATGCTTTTATTTCAGATGACACTTGGAAGGCTCTTTCTGAATTTTATAATGATGTCCAACTTATGGATATGCTTGCTCTTGCTAGTTTTTATTTTGGGGTAGCTATGATACTTAAAACTTTAGGCGCCCAACCAGAAGGAGGATGGAAATTTTATCCAAAATGAGTTAGAAAAACCGAAATACTGATAATTAAAAATATATCTACTTTTTTTTGTTCTGTGATTTAAAGCGGATTAGTATTAATGTTAATCACAAGAATTATATTTTATCAAAATTAAATATGATCTAATAAAAACTAACTAGTTTTGAAAAAAAAGTAAGGGGAAAATAGAAATGTGTAATACGTGCTTTACGCACACGAAAACAGGCAGAATGTGGTTCAAAGATGCCAAAAGGTACGCTCGATTCATGTATCATCGCAATCGGGTTGAGCAAACAAAAAAGAATACTACGGTTATGAAAGGTGGAACTGCGGCAATTGAAGCTGCGGCGGGTCCACTTGTTGCTCAAGCAATAAATGCATATAATCTTAAGGATGATAGATTTCCTGATCTTATGCGAGCTGCAAATCGATTGCACACTAAAGTTCAAGGTGCTCAAACACTTACACTTCAAGACTCGTTAGATTTAATAGACATCAGTTCACCGATTTGTTTTATCCATTGTGAGTGTAGAAAATTCAAATTTGGGTATGTGGAAAGAGATCGCTCTAAAATGACTTGTTTGGGTCTCGGTATTGGTATGTATAGATGGGAAAGAACTCCAGCTCGATATGTGGCAGGAGCAGAATGGGTGGATCACGATGAGGCTCGAGAGTGGGTAATTAAATGGAATAAAAAAGGACTTGTCCAAAATTTGATGAATTTTGGAGAACGAAATGGAGGTCCTTATATTGGAGGTCTATGTAATTGCTCGAGACCGGATTGTGCGTCAATTGAAATGAGATTACGTTATGGAGAAAAACAGTTAATAAAAGGTGAAAGAGTTGCAATCCATAATATGGAAAAATGTACAGGATGTTTTAAATGTGTTCAGAGATGCCAATTTGGAGCTATAGCTGCAGACATTAGACAGAAAAGGGTGCAAATTGATGCTCAGATGTGTTTTGGATGCGGACTTTGTGAAAGTGTTTGCGAATTTGATGCTATTGAACTAAAAAATAGGCTTGATTTCCCAATTCTAAGATATGATTGGTAGGGGTGATTATATGGCTATACAAATAAAAAATAAGGATATACCCACAATAAGAGTTAGAGTGGATAGGGAAAAATGTCAATTACCTATGGTTTGTGGTTATCAATGTTATATTAAATGCCCTCAAGGAGTTTTTCATGTTCACTCATACCCCCAGGTTTCAGGCGCGTATATGAAACCAGATCCTAACAAACCTAAAAATTATTTAGTAGCAGGATCTGCTGCCCCTAAATGCACGGGCTGCATGGAATGTACTAAAAATTGCCCAGAAGATGCAATAACTATTGAAATTACACTTCCTGAGATAAAGGAGGGAGAAAACCCATATAAACATCCATTTGAATCATTGGAAGTTGCTATGGAAAACCAAAAACAAATTGAAGAATTAGATTCTACATACAAGGGGTTGAAAAAACTATGATGACGCCAAAATTTGATTATAATATTAAAGAGGAGCTCTTCAAAGCCATTGAAGATGAATTTGGGGGTGCCAAAATTGCAGAGAAATACCTTGAATCTAAAGATCTCTCAGTGTTTGAGAAATGGGGAAAAAATTTCATGGAGAAAACTTATGAATTAGGAATAAAGTCCGAGTATAACGATCATATGTATGATATGATCAAACTTTCCGCTGAAAAAACTGGGGAAATAAGATTTCCTCATGAAGCTCAGAGATTTATTGAGATTGCATGTCTATCAATTCATTTAATGAGTGTAGTATTAATCCAAACTGCCTACAACAAAGAATTGAGTTTTTCGATTGTAGAGGGAACCTGCACAGTCCATAATAAATTAAAAGAAGCTCTTTCTGAAGAAGAACTAAAATCATTACCTTGTAAAGGTGGATGTTTGACAACGTGGAAAACAATTTTTAATATTCTTAAGATGGATGATGTTGAGGTTAGTCAAACTGAAGAAATCCCAACTAATAGAATGTGTACCTTTTTAGCTCAAAAAAAGTAAATTTTTTTTTTCCTGTTTTTATTATTATAATTAAGATAAGATAATTTCAAGAAGTGAATTTAAATGAAATATAGAAGAATGGGATCATTTGATTGGGAGGTGTCTGCCTTAGGCTTTGGATGTATGAGACTTCCAACCAAGAAAGATGATGGGAATGATGTAATTGATGAAGAAGAAGCAATCAAGATGATTCGATATGCTATCGATAATGGTGTTAACTATTTTGATACCGCTTTTCCATATCATAACGAAACTAGCGAAATTGTTGTAGGGAAGGCACTAAAAGATGGGTATCGTGAGAAAATAAAATTGGTTACAAAATTACCAATGTGGCAGTTCACTCAAAGAGAAGATTTTGATACCTATCTTAACAAACAATTAGAGAAATTACAAACAGACCATGTCGATATTTATTTATTCCATGGTTTAAACAGACAGACTTTTGGACTTGTTAAAAAGTTTGAGTTAATTGAAAAAATGGAAGAAGCCAAAGCATTAGGAAAAATTAGACATGTTGGATTCTCATTCCATGACTCTTATGATACTTATAAAGAGATAATTGATTATTATAATTGGGATATGACGCAAATACAGTGGAATTTCGTCGATCACAATACACAAGCCACCACGAAGGGATTAGAGTATGCAGCAAGCAAAGGTATTGCCGTGGTAGTAATGGAGCCAATAAAAGGAGGAAAATTAGCAACACCGACTAAAGAAATCGAAGAGATTATCGAAAAAGCTCCTGTAAAAAGAACTGCAGCAAATTGGGCACTTCAATGGGTATGGAATCATCCTGGAGTCTCCGTTGTTTTGTCTGGGATGAGTACATTTGACCAAGTTAAAGAGAATATAGAAAGTGCAGAACAATCGGGAATAAACATATTAAGCCAAGAAGAACTGAAAATAATTTCTGATATGGCAACACGATATAGGAAAAAATCTATTATCCCATGTACATACTGTGAATATTGTCAACCTTGCCCATCCAGAGTAAATATACCCATCAATTTCAGGTTATTAAATGAACTCCTCTGGGAGGATACTACTGAGCAAATGAGAGCAAAATACAAATATTTAGCTACCAAAGATGAAGATTTAAACGAGATGGAAAACAATGGTGCCGCTTCTTTATGTACTGAATGTGGTGAATGCCTTGATAAATGTCCCCAAATGATAGACATTCCAAATGAGTTAAAAAAAGCCCATCTGGTTTTAGGAGAAGATAACGAATTATCAGGGGTATACAAGTTATTTCTGAGAGGACCTGCATTTGTAGACAGAGAAGAATTCAAGGTCATTGGTATTGAAGATGTTGGAAAAAGAGAAGGTCGGAATACAGCACAAATCTACGGTAAATTTCAACAACTAATCACTAAAGTTCCTAAAAAAGATGCCTCACATGCTCTAGGGATAACAATGTATACTGAAGAACTACAAGAAAAAGGGGAAAACCGCTTTATTTTTGCAAATGAAATACCAGCTGTTGAAGAAATTCCTGAAGGAATGGTAGTGGAGACAATTCCTGCCCAAAAGTATGCTGTATTCACACATATTGGATCACTGATCAATATTGGAGAAACTATTCAGTATATTAATGGGGAGTGGCTTGTTAATAACACCCGATACCAACGAGTACCACTTGCTCCTGAATTTGAATATTATGACCAGAGATTCAGTTTAACCTCTGCAGAATCTGAATTAGATCTTTATATCCCAATTACAGAGAAATAAACTTAATTCTTTTTCTTTTGTTTTTTTATTTGAAATGAATTCATCAGGAAGATTGATCAAGTGAGAAAACATGATATGAAAAAAGGTTAAAAAAATCTAAACTTGTAAAGGATAGCTCCGATACTTCTCTAAAGCGGAAATTAAAGCAAGAACATTCTCCCAAGGGGGGTCTAATACTGTATTTGTGGGTCCAGGGCAGAAATTTCCTGATGGTCCAGCAATTTTAATAAATTTTTTAACATCTTCTTCAACATCCTTAGGTGTACCGAATTTTAAAACACGAGTATCATCAAGACAACCCATAAACGAAAGCTTATCTCCTAGAGTATCAACTAAATATGCTAAATCATTTTCCGCGGTTGGTTGAACTGATTGAATACAATTTAATCCAGCATCTGCCATAAGAGGGAGGTAATCATGTAGGTATCCACAACTATGCTGAACCATAAACATCCCTTTCTTTCGAGCAGCTTGATAAATACGTTTATAATAAGGAAGAACAAATTCCTTAAAATTTTTAGGTGACCAAATCCCTCGGCCTTTATAACCTAGGTCATCCAGGAACATAACGATATCAACCCCCGCATCACCCAATCTCTTTACAGTTTCCACATTAGCTTTAGTATACTCATTCATAACATAATGCATATGTTTGGGATCCTTAAGCATTAATTTCATCGCATAACCATGAGTATGACCTTCACATAAATATTCTGACATAGCTAAACTAAGGTTTGCCATAGGATATACATGTGGGCTTAAACCATCAACATATTCCTTCCATAATTTAGGAGAAAGATCTCCTTCAGTAATACGATCGATAGGTTTTCCATATTCATCCCAAACCTCATGAAGCTTCTCTTTTGTTTTAAAAAATCCATCTACATACCATTCATGAACTCTCCCAGTTATTGGGTTTTTTCCAACACTCATAATCCTTCCGCTAATGCAATTCCAATTAAGGTTTTCTGCATTAGGATACCCTTCGGGCATAGGATAAATGTTTCTCTTGTATTTTTTAAAGGGGTCACTCATAACTAAATCAGCATGCCAGAATTTCATCTGAGTAATCAACCATGCAATTCTGGGTCGAAAACTTTCCGGACCAAAATCTAGTTCTTCTGGTTTTACTAAAATTTTTTTATATTCTTCTGAGTTATAATATTGTTGCATACCCCAACCTGATGTTTCAAAGCCAAAAGTAAAGATTGGGCATTTATCAGGTTCATCATCAAGCTCTAAAAACCGAATAACTCTCTCTCGTTTTGATAAAGTCATAAAAATTTCACTTCTCTAGTTTTAATTTTAGTATTATACTACAATTCAAAAAAAATTATTATTATCTATTCTCCTTTCCAAACTGGTTTCCTTTTTTCAGCAAAAGCTCGTGGACCCTCTCTGAAATCATGAGATTGCATAAATTTTGTAAATAGTGGAAAATTCGCGAAAAGTGCTTCTTTAAGTGTCATTTGAAGACCATCTATAGCCATTTGTTTTATCGTTCGGACTGCTAAAGGTGAACCTTCCATTATGAGATTTGCTATTTTCTCTGCTTCATCTATTAATTGATCAAATGGAACAACTTTTTTTACAAAACCAAGCTCTATTCCTTCTTGAGCAGTCATACGTTTTCGAGTAAGAAGAATATCCATCGCTACATGGTACGGTAGGTATCGTACTAATCGGTGAATTCCCCCTCCTGAAGGAATTCTTCCTACCATTGGTTCTGGTAAGCAAAAAGTAGCGTTTTCGGCAGCAATAAGAAGGTCGCAGCTCAATGCAAGCTCAAATCCTCCACCAAATGCAAGACCATTAATTGCAGCAATCAATGGTTTGGTAAGTCTAAAATTTCTTATGAGATAACCACCTTGAGCTCTTACCTTTTCATAAGCTTCTCTTTGTTCTTCAGCACTAGCAGTAGCGCCCCATTTTAGATCAAATCCCGCTGAAAATGCTCTTTCTCCTTCCCCTGTTAAGATGGCAACCCACATATTTGGATCGTCTTCAAACTCATTGAACACATGCCCAAGTTCTAATTGGATATAAGGATGAAGTGCGTTTAACACTTCTGGTCTATTAAGACGCACAATTAAAAGGTGTTCTTTTTTTTCAACAATAATATGTTTGTAATCCACTTTATTCACTTCTTTTTTTTTTCCTTTTAACTAATTTAGCTACCCTTCCATTTCGGTTTTCTTTTTTCTGAGAAAGCTCTAGGACCTTCAATGAAATCGCTAGACTGGGTGAATGTTCTATATAGAGGGAACGTTGTAGCAAAAGCTTTTCTCAGGGTCATTTCTAGACCATCGTTAGCCATTTGTTTAATTGCTCGAATAGCCAGTGGTGACCCTCCCATTATAGTATTTGCCATTTTCTCTGCTTCGTCCATTAATTGGTCTAATGGGACTACTTTATTCACAAAACCAAGCTCTACTCCTTCTTGAGCTGAAATACGCTTGTATGTAAAGAGGATTTCCATCGCTAAATGATATGGAAGATATCTTACTAATCTATGGACACCTCCTTCAGTAGGAACGCGTCCTACTAATGGTTCAGGTAGGGAAAAAACTGCATGTTCAGCTGCAATGATAAGGTCACTACCCAATGCAAGCTCGAATCCCCCACCAAATGCAAAACCATTTACCGCAGCAATAACAGGTTTTGTAATATTGGGATTAAAAGTTAGACCCCCAGTCACAGCCTTGTATTTAAGTTTACCAAAGGCTTCTCTTTGTTCTTCGATACTTGCTGTAGCACCCCATTTTAAATCAAATCCTGCTGAAAATGCTTTATCACCAACTCCTGTCACAATAGCGATCCACGCATTTGAATCATTTTCAAATTCATTAAATGCATCTTCTATCTCAATACTTACATGGGGGTTGATTGCATTTCTTACTTCTGGTCTATTAATCTTAATAATTGTTAGATGTTCTTTCTTTTCAACAATTATATATTTATAATCCATTTTAAATCGTTTCCTATCTTTTTAATTTTTAAATATCTGATTAATTTTATATGATTGTATCTCTAAATTAATATTTACTTTTCTTTTTTAACCATTCTCCTAGTTTATTATTAGGATTAATTATATTCTATCAATGTTTTTACAGATAGGTGCTTTAATCTTCTTCTACCGGTTTCTCATTATCAGAAAATTTAGTGAGATACCATATAAGTATTATTATTCCTCCAAAACTTAAAATAGAATGGGATATTGGATGTATAAAATCAGCAAGCGAACCACTTATCATGCTAGTGGGAACACGAGAACCCTGCGTAATTAATAATACTGTTCCAAACGATTCTTCTTTTCTGTCTTCAGTCAAATTAGTTAGATAAATTGATTCGACTGGATCAAATAGTGATTCGTATATGGCATGAATGATAATGCCCATGACAGTACCAGGTATTAGAACTGATAAAAAACCGTTAGACCAAATGAAGTACACTATTATGGTGAGGGATGTACCTATTAGAAAGCATGATTCACTTATGAGTAAAGCTTTTTTACTACCAATTTTGTCGATAATACGTCCAGCGGGAATTTGAAATATCATCAGAGAGAGATTTAGTACTAAAAAGAATAATGCCAATTCTTGTTGAGTGACCCCATAGGTATCAACAATCCATGCATTCCAAATAGAAACTGCTAAACCTAAAACAAAAGAATTGATAGTAAAAAAGACTATTATAATCCTAGTTTTCGGATTTCGAATTAATTCGGATAGTACTCCCTGTTTTGACTTTAGATTCTCAGAAAATATTTCCGTTCCTTTTATTTCATCCTTATTTGAATTGGTTGGTTCAATTATGAAAAGAATTACTAGCCCTACAAGTAATTCCATAACAATATATAATACTAAATAGAAACGAGAACTTATTCCAATATCGAACAATGCCAAAAAGTAACTAGCGATACTAGCGCTAGGAACTGCGAAATACATAAAACTGAAATTAGATCCTTTTTTTGATTCCTCACTGTTTTCTGAAACAACCAAATCCGAATTCATCCCCCACATTACTCCTCCTAAATATAGCAAAATTACTGCTATTCCTGCTTGTAAGACACTATTTGCAAAAATGAGTAATAGGGCACTTAAAATGCTTATAGTGACACCAATCAACATAACCTGTTTCTTACCAAATCGACCAGCAAATTTCCCTATCCAAGGCGTTGATAAAATTTGAATTAAACTAGCTATTGTAAGGATAAATCCAGTAGGGAACAATGAACCAGTTATTTCTAATAATAGTGGTTGGAGTACAAACAAAAATCCATTTCCAAATCCAAATAATAGGAACATAATAAAACATGAACGTAAATTTCTCTTTTTGATTTTAGCAAGATTCTCTTTCTTATTTAGATCTGACACATCTCCCCTCTCCAATCTATAAATTTAGCAGGCTTAAGATAATGAATAGGAATGAAAGTACAATGAGGTCAACGGTCCCAAGGAAAATGACCCCTTATAATTAATAACTCACCAGTTATATGATCGGAGGCTGATGAAGCAAGAAATAGAGCCAAATCTGCAATATTTTTAGGAACAGGAGGTTGTAATAATCGAGGTACTGGTGTACCATCTTTATTTTTATCTGGTGGTAAGACACCCCACTTTATTACTCCTTCGGTAGCTGTCAAACCAGGAGCAATACAATTCACATTAATGTTATGTTCCG
>JAEOTL010000477.1 GCA_016839845.1 Promethearchaeota archaeon | reverse complement strand
TATATAAATTATTTACATTAGATACTTAAAGGCATACTTACGATCATTTAACAATAAATAAGGAATAGAGATTGTTTTGGGTTGAGGGTAAGTTATAAAGCTATATCAAGGAAATCATTATATTTAATCAATTTGTTTATTTTAAGTATCCTTATCTTTAATCTTTTTAATTTCATAAGCTTTTCCACTGCACAAATTGACGATGAGGGTCTCACAATTTATTCTAAATTTGATTTAATAGAATTCGGGGAACAAGGAGGACAAATATTAAATACGAGTACTTTAGAATTCACAGTTCCTTCAGATACATGGAATTTAACTAATATTGAACTTAATTTTACAGATATCACATTTAAGAGAAATATTTATGGAGTAGAGGATGAGGTTCGCGGTCCTACAAAACCTTTAGATAAACAAGAAAAAGCTTATGCTGTTCAAATTAATGTCACAGAACCAACAGAAATTTACGCCGCTCATATCTATGGTCTTGTGTCTAGAGCAGCTACAACTACAGATATTCGAGTCCAAATACTTGGTTATGATACTGTTTCAGATCAACCAAATAATACGATATATGGTTCAACTTTAATTACCATTACAAATCAAACTACTTGGCATGTTCAGAATTTTTCCAGTCCAATTTCGCTTCAAGTAGGCTATTATTATTTAGCCATCAATGGCTCAGATATGCTTCCCTCAGATGCGGCTAAGTATTACTGGGGATATAATGATATTGATCCTAAAAATCCAAATTTTTGGACGTGGGTCCATCTCGGAGGTGTTTGGACTGATGGAATTACTGGAGAACCTTTCTTATATAAATTAGACCAAAAAATTCTTACCGAATTTTATCCTGACGAAATTAATATGACAGCTCAGATTGCTGAGACTAACTATCCAATTTCAAATGGAATAGCTCTTGGTTCTGGCAGTTTAAATACAAATCTAACTTTTCCTATCCAAGCAGAAAATTTTACCGTCCCTATTCATCATAATAAATCACATAGCCTAATTTTTAATACTAGTTTTAATTTAAAGCTACAAAACTCTTTTAATACTCCAGCAAGTGCTTTTATTCACGGGAGTTCTGATATTGAATGGAGCTTAGAACCACCTATTCTGAGATCATTTCAACATTATTCTGTGGAGTTTACATATCCCTCGAGTTGGGAAAACCTAACAGTTTTCCGAAAAACTGGTCTGACTTGGGATAACATGAACTCAGAAATTATCTTGGATGAATTAAGTAACAAAATTTTTCTCCCTAATAACACCATCTTAGCCGGAGCAACTTGGAGGGTTACAGCTACATCCCCGAATATAGAGGTTACATTAAATTTCCCCGATACAGAATGGTTTACCGGAGAATTATTGCGATTCGATGTTTATGCCCCTATAATTGATGGAAATTTGACTTTTGTGTTAATTGATCCATCAGGCTTCGAAGAATACAAAGAGGTAAAAGCAGTTGTCTCTGCGGAGACTCACTTTGAATATCCAATTAACAGCAGCGCTGTTGGAGGTAAGTATACTGCTAAAATTTATTGGAATAATAACACAGACGCAGGATTTAAGAGTGAGCAATTTTATGTGGAGAAAATTCCTTTTTCTTTACCTCCATGGTTAATAATTTTGATAGTGGTGGGAGTTAGTGCGGTGATTTCAGTAGTAAGTGTAGTTACATATCGCGCATTAAAGAAAAGGGGAGAAAGGCGGATTGAAAAAGCTCAAAAAACGACTAGTGAATGTGTAGATGCTTTTAATCTTGATTATATGATGGTAACCGATAAAAAGTCTGGATTAAATGTGTACACGCAAAATTTTTCGGGAAGAGAAATTGATGCTGAACTTATATCCGGTTTTTTACAAGCAATTCACACATTTGGCATCGAACTAATGAAAGTAGAAGATAGATCGCAAACAATAAAACTAGAATATAGAGATTCAATCATTTTAATGAGTGAATTCGTAAATCTTCGATTAATCTTAATTATGAGGGAAAGTCCATCAAGATATTTCTTGTATTCAGTTGAAGAATTAGCATACGATGTCTATAAGAATTATGGTAACTTCATTGACGATTTTAATGGAGATATTGCACCTTTTAAAGGAATTGAGGAATTACTTAAACGACATTTGAATCCTTTCTTTATTTATCCATTGAAACTTTCAGAAATAGATAAATTTAGTAAAGTCAGAATTGGTCAAAATGAAAGAGAATTGGTAAATAAAGCAGTCCACTTAATGAAAACTGAGAATAAGGATTATTTTTATATACATTCCTTATTTCCCGAAAAAGAGTGTAGCCCTAAGGATGTGGAAAGTCTTCTAGACTTAATCGATAAGAAAATTTTTGAATTAGCTTAGAGAATCTTTTACATTTTTTTCTAAAATTTAGAGATATTTAATAATCACAAATTTTACTTATCTAAGTCTAAGTCAATATAACGCACAAGTAGGTATTCTGACACAAATTTAAATTAGAATGTTTTTATTAATTCTAAAATGAAAAATCAATTTCGAACTTTTTCTGCAATCACTTTCCTCTTATTTTCGATAATTCTAATTAGTTTTTCTCAGAAAGTAGTATTCACTCAAGCCCAAGGAAGCAATCGTATTGCACCAATTTCTGCTAAATTTGATATGATTGAATATTCAGAAGTTTCTGGCTCTAATGAAAGTATTAATTCCATTGAAATCCCTTTACCTTCAGAAACATGGAATTTAACTAATCTACGGGTAAATTTTAGTGACATTAAACTTGGACAGGAAATATTTTCTGTTGAAGAAAAGGGGCAATCAATTCAGATAATAGATTCTAAAGGGAAGCAAGGGTACGGGGTAGAAATCAATGTTACCGAACCTACAATAATATTTGGCGTTTATATCTACGGTTATCTGACAGGAATTCAAGTACAACCCGTTTATGTGCAGGTACAAGGATATGATGGTGGTACCAATTCTCCAGATGAAAATATATTGGGAAGTACGATGATAAATATTTCTACACCCGGTTGGCACCTACAGACATTTGAAAATGAAGTTTCTCTCCCCACGGGAAATTACTATTTAGTAATAAATGGATCTGAACTGACCTTCCCTGCTGACAAATCAACATATAATTGGTTTTATAACGATAGCAGTACAGCTAATCCTGAATTGCATACCGCAGTATATGATGGCACTTGGTCTGAGGAAACTGTAGGGAAACCCTTTTTATACAAATTAGTTCAAAGAGTTAATCGTTCTTTTAATCCAGAAGAGGTTAATATGACTGCTGTCTTTAATGATTCTCCATATCCTATTTTGGATGGAGGGGCCGAGGGAACTGGATATCTCTTAATAAATGAAACACTCACCACAGAGGGCAATTTATTAAAATTTGGTATTAATACTAATCGCTCCATTGGTTTAATCTTCAATATTAGCTATTTGATTGATATTCAAAATATTATTCCCTCTGAAGGGCAAATAATAATTAAGGAAAATTCTGCGAATGGTTGGGTATTAACTCCGAGTATCGAACCAACCTATTCCAATTATTCAGTAAGATTTACCTATCCTAATTCTTGGTATAATTTCTCAATCATACGGAACGGATTTAATGTTACTTCAGAAGTTATCATAAATACAATCGATGATTATATTTTAATCCTCAACAGTACAATATTACCCGGAGCAACATGGGAGATTTTCGCTAACTCACCTAATGTGGGGTTATCTTTAAATATCCCAAAAACTGCCTTTCAACCTCATCAAGAATTAAGTTTTTCCGTTTTACCCCCAGTTAACCCCGGAAACCTAACTTATGTATTAATAAACTCCTTAGGCTTCACACAATATAATGAGACTCATTCTATTACTCAAGTTACCTCTGAAGAAATAGTGCTTTCCTATACATTATCAGCGAATCCAAATGAGGGAGTTTACAAAGCTTATGTATACTGGTTTGATGGGAAGAATGCTGGTATTGAAACTCAGGAGTTCCAAGTAAACGTTCCATTTTCTTTAGATCCTATGTATATTCTCATAATTATTGTTGGGATAAGTATTATAACCGCTGTAAGTATTTCATCTTATAAAATCGCAAAACGATCAAAACGAATTCATGAGGAAATGAGACAGAAAATTTACAACAAATATATGGACGTGATAAATTTAGAATATTTCATTGTCATTGAAAAACGAACTGGATTAAACATTTATGAACAGATGATCGCTGGAGAAGGTATAGATGATGCTTCCCTCATTACAGGATTTTTGGAGGCTATACGGAATTTTGGTATTGAATTAACTGGAGCTAATGAACAATCCCAGACAATAAAACTAGAATACCAAGAATCCAAAATTATAATGTCTGAATTCAAGAATTTTAGGATTTTACTTATAATGAAAGAAAACCCTTCCCAAGATTTTTTGGATTCAGTTAAAGAATTATCATATGACATTGATGAAAAATATGGTGAAGATCTTGCACATTTCACTGGAAATATAGATAAATTCCAAAATATTAAGGAACTACTCAACAAACACCTTGAATTATCTCTAATTTATCCTCTGGAACTCAGTCCCCAAGATGTAAAACTTTCCTCAGATGAGAAAGCAATGATTAACCGAGCTAAAGATATAATGAAAATGAAGAACACTGATTACTTCTTTGTATCCTACATGCTCTATGCTAAAAAAGGTTTTCAGGTAAAAGATGCGGAAATATTACTAAATTTGATAGATAAAAAAGTCTTTCAACCAAAAATTTATAAAAAAAAAAAAAAATTAATTTTTTTTTTACTCTTTTTTCTTTCTCCATACTGCAAAATATACAATTGTTAGGATAATAATAGCAAGACCTCCTAGGACTATCAACATCCACGCAATTGTTAGGAGATATGAGTAAATCCAAAAGGCATAAGAGTAAGTTCCAAAAGGAGTGTAATAGTTTCCCATTATTCCATGATAAAGACAATAAGCAATAAACATTACAATCCCAAAACCTCCGCCACCGCCAACAGTTTCTTTTGTATGCTTTTTACTTTTATCTCGCGCTTTTATCTCTGCCTTCTCTTCATCTGGTAATCTACGCCACCATAGATATCCACCAACACCGAAGAATAAACCTGTTGGAATCCCTACAAATAATAATTCCCAAAGGAATAATAGAATTACAAAACCAAGGACCCAGTTTAAACTCCAGGCATTGAAAGTTGCTGCACCATAAGCCCCCAAAGGTGATGTTTCTATGAACCAAATACCCACTATGATGGCTCCAATTACTATAAAGACACCTGCAGCAATTACAACAGCTAAAGCTTTCCAATGTTGTTTTAACTTATTTTTCCAAAAAGTTTCTTCACTTTCTTCCATTATAATTACCTATTTTAAATAGAGTTACAACTTATTTAAGGAGGGGAAATATATAAAAATATTGAATAGTCCAATTTTTCTCATTTTTCCAAGAAATTGAACAATTATTC
>JAEOTL010000476.1 GCA_016839845.1 Promethearchaeota archaeon | reverse complement strand
ATTGATAAGATCAATAGGTTTTCCATACTTGTCCCAATATTCATGAACAATTTCTGGAGTCCTAAAATAACCATCTTCATACCATAAATACATCAAACCAGTATCAATCTGAGGAGCTAATTTCCAAATTCTTCCATCATAAGTCAACATAATACATTCAGGGTATTCAGGAGGAGCTTTAACTGTTTTCATTTTAAATTTATCAATCCCCCAAGGATCTATTCCGTGAATGTCTGCGTTCCAGAATCGTAATTCGGTTATACTTCCTGTGGTTCCCAGAAGTACTTTAAACTTCATTTTTAGAACTTCAGCATCTATCCCAGCTCTAATCTTATTATATTCATCAGATTTTCTGAAATATTGATTTGAGATTCCGGTTGGTTCAAATCCCAGATAGTGTATAGGGACCATATCGGGCTCTTCAAGTTCTAAGGTTCTGATTACTCTTTCCTGTTTTGATAATACCATAATAATCATTTGATTTGAGCGTTTAAAAAAATTATTAAATGTCAATTCAGTTTTTTTAATTCGGAAAAAAAAATAATTAAACCTTCATTCACATAAAATATATAATATAATCAAAAATTTTGGTTGAATATTATGGATTATGAACAATTGACAGAACTTATAGTAGAATTGGAACTCGATGATATTGCTGATGCGGTAAAAGAGGCTCTTGAAGGGGATGGAAAAGATCCCTTTGATGTGCTCGCCGCTTTAACAGCAGGGATGGATGAGGTAGGACACCGATATGACGAAGAGATTTATTATTTGGCAGATTTAATGCTGGCAGCAGAAACTATGAAGGTTGGCTTAGAGATTTTGAAGCCAGCATTAGCTTCATCAGAAAAAGTGAAAGAGAAGATTAAGGTGGTTATTGCAACTGTTAAAGGAGATAATCATGATATCGGGAAGAATTTATTAGGGATATTATTAATGAGTGAGGGTTTTGAAGTATATGACTTAGGCAAAGATGTGGATGCAGAAACGATTGTTGCTAAAGTAAAAGAAACTGGTGCTAAAATCGTAGGTTTGAGTTCCCTACTAAGTATGACTGTACCTCAAATTGAAGTTGTACATGAAGCTTTAAAGGCCGCAGGATTAAGAGATAAAGTGAAATTAATCGCAGGTGGAGCTCCTTTAAGCATGGACTTAGCTAAGCGGTTTGGGGCGGATGATTTTGCCGAAGACACGATAAAAGGTATCACTCATATAAAAAATTTAGCTGGAATCTAACTTATTTATCCATATTAAGGCAATTTGCCTTATTTATTATATTTTATATATTTTTATAAAATGATTATTATTAAGATTTAAAAAATGAGTAAACTATGAAGAATGAAGAAATTCTAACGAGGATAAAAAATTCGATTGTAGAAGGAGAAATAGAAAAAACAATCGATGCCGTAAATGAAGCGTTAAAAATAGGGGTGGATTATAAAGAGATTTTAAACGGAGCAATAATAAAAGGGGCTATAGAAGTTGGAGAATTATATGAACAAGAGGAATATTTCCTTGCGGATATGTTAATGACCGGAGATGCTATTAATGCTGCTATGAATATATTAAAGGATTCATTTATAGAGATGTCGGAGGTGGCTCCTAAAGGGAGTATATTAATTGGAACCGTAGAAGGAGATATACACGATATTGGGAAATCATTAGTAGTGTCACTTTTAAATGGTCAAGCATTTGATGTCATTGATTTAGGCTCAGATGTTCCCCCTGAAATTTTTGTTGAAAAAGCGAAGGAAATTAAACCTGATGTTATAGGACTAAGTGGTTTACTCACAATGAGTATTTCAAAAATGCATGAAACCATCATATTACTGAAAAAAGAGGAAATTCCTGCTAAAATTATCATAGGAGGGGGAATAGTCTCTAAAAATTCTTGCGCTATGATTGGAGCAGATGATTGTGCGAAAGATGGATGGGAAGGTATTAAAAAAATAAATAAAATAATATCAGATACTAAAAGAGGTTGATATTAAATGCCCCATGATTGGATAAAATCGGCTAGTAGATTTATGAAAACTTTAACTGGTCAAGTTAGAGGTCTTGATAGAGTTCCATTTTTTGCTATAATTGATGAACAATTTATTTCTCGGGTAATGGGAATTACCACAAGAGAAATTTTGAGTTCCCCAGAAACTTATGCTAATTGTCTTATTAAAACAACTGAATTTATTAAAGCAGATAGCATTCAAATCCCTTCTGCCTATGCTGGACCCGCAGAAGCATATGCGTTTGCTGAAGCAAACAATAAAATGGATGCTATTCAGTGGTATGATTATAAACCTATAGCAATTAAACAGGGTGAAGTGTGTAAAACTGAAGAAGATATTGAAAAGCTAGAAATTCCTGATCATTCGAAAGTCGATCTCTGGGAAACCACATTCCGTACAGCTAACGTCATCAGAGAAAAAATTAAACTTTCTCAGGGAATGGGAGTTTCAATATGGTCAGTAGTACAGGAATTAAGAGGAGTCGATGCTTTTAAGGATATTAAAAGAAATCCAGATTTATTATTAAAATTATGCGAGAAAATTTATGAAAGCCAATTAGATGTATATACTAATTGGGTTGAAAAAGTAAATCCAGCACCTGGTATATTGTATACAGGATATGCTTTTAATAGACATATGATGTCCTTTGAAGATGCCATGAAATATGAAGGGCAATTTATCAAAAGATTTCAAAAGAAGTTTAAAATCCCCTTTATCCTTCATAATTGTGGAACTAAACCATATTTTAAAGAAATTTGCAAAGAAATAGACTTTATAGCGGTAAATGGTTCTCATCCATTAGATATAGAGTATTGGATTGAATTTAAGAAGGATTTTCCAAAAGTTACCATAATGGGTGCAAATATTGATGTTAGTCGTGAATTATTAACAGGTACCCCTCAAGATGTAGAGGAAAAAGTTAAAGAAAACATAATCAATTTGGCTCCAGGAGGAAGATATATCGTAAGTCCAATCTGTTGTTTGCCTTGGGGAGTTCCAATTCCAAATGTTTTAGCAATTCCAAAAGCTATAGAAAAATATGGTCATTATCCAATAGAAGAGGCTCAATAGGACGTAAATTAAATTAAATTTATATCAATATTTCCCAAAATTGCGTCTGCGCATTTAAATCCGCTGTCACATGCATGCTGAGTCCCTATACCATGGGCCGTTTTTCCGGCTGTATCTCCGACTACGTACAAACCTTCAATTCCAGGAACTACTGAAGAAGGCTTGTACTTACCAGTTTGTTTCGGTGTTAAGCCTAGACCTTCAACAGGTCCTTCTGGTTTTCCTGTAGCTGCTGTAATATCTTTTGGATAAGAAACATCTACAAATTCAAGTTTTTCATCTAAGTCTGGAAAGAAAGATTGTAGATCTTCCCAATAAATTTCTCTCCACCTTTCCCAGTCTGGACCTTTTGAAGGCACAAGCGTCCCAAATATTGCGGTTTGATGACCTTTTGGAGCAAGTT
>JAEOTL010000475.1 GCA_016839845.1 Promethearchaeota archaeon | reverse complement strand
TTATAACATCATCGTATTTATAGATAGGTGATTCAACTGATAAGCTCTTTTCTATTGGTATGGTTCTTAACTGGTGGATTCCTGTTTTTAAAAACTCCTCTGCGAAAGCTTCATCGATGTATTGATGCATTAAATCCATAAATTCACTCGTGACCCGTGGGACTTGAAATTCATATACTCCAATAATGAACATGGCATTTGCATAGTAAACTCTCTTCCCCTTCTTTTTCCCGAAAATCGCTCCTTTTTCAACTAAACTGTCGAGTAAAACTCTTAGTTCCTCTTTTGAATCAATAATATCTTTAGCTCTCCTATACACAGTTCTTAAAGTATCCGGTATTAATTGAAGTTTCAGTGCTATTTGGGCTTCTTCAGGTGTAAAGAGAAGTTTTAGAATTTGAATTTCCACACCAGAGTCTGTCTGAGGAAATCCGACGGGTAATTTATCCAAATGCAGTTGTAACTCTCTATAAACTGTCGGGGTGCTATCCATCTACCTAAAAAAAAATAGTGAAAAAACCTTTAATTAATTATTGTATTGCTTTCCGTTTACACTCTAATAATCGAGTGTATTAATTATTTTCCTATCGACAAAAGAACTTGTAAAGAAAATAAGGATTCAATTGGAGAAAATAAATGATAGTTATTATTAAATCTGAGTTAAAAATTTAAAAGCTTAGAACTGCCAAGGGAGGGAGTCCCCAATAAGCTCGATTACGGGCTTTTTTTTTGAACCTTGCCGAAAATGGTTGAAATAGCCAGATTTTTCTCGATACCCAGATAACCGAGGTCTTTGATTGATAAATAAGACACTTCAGTCTGGTGCGTTCCCGGGCTACGCCACCTTGGCTTTCTAATGTTTTATCTTATTTTTTGATCAACAATAACCTATAATCATAAATAAGATACAAATTAAAGTAAAAAATCTCATAAAAATCTTTTTAGTCTTCAAAAAAGTCTTTTAACAAAATTTTTTTTATGGGGGAACTTGAAATCTCAATTAAATTACAGCAGATCCATAATTTCCGAGAATTTTTCAAATTGAGAAGGGAGTAGAAATCCGAGCCAAGTTTTTAAAAATCAGGGAGAGTATTAAACTCAAGAGAGTTTAATTTAGGGCGAATTTTGGTGAACCCCGGATAGGGTACTCATATCCAATGTTAACTCAGATTATCTTAGATTAATTTTCCCTTCCAAAGAAGAATTAGAACATTATCGTATATATAGTTTCATATTACACTAGCCATATGTAATTATCATGTTTCTAACTAATTAAAGCAGATTCAATATTTCTGAGAATTTTTCAATTTTTCTACCATGCCATTCTACTTCCACTAAGCGGTAAGGATCTTTTTCATTGGGATCGCGGATCATAACCGCATCCATTCCTACCTCAGAGGCTCCCGTTAGTTCATTGCTGTCACCATCTCCGAGATACAGGCATTCATTAGGATCAACACCCAGTTGTTCACATGCCATAGTATATATGCGAGGGTTGGGCTTTTTCATGCCTACCGAAGCAGAAAATATCGTAACATCGAATAGCGAAGAAAATTCTGTATCCCGCCACATGAGGGGTACTTCGGCAGAGCAGTTAGTTATCAGCCCAATCTTATATCCTACCCCTCTGAGAGTTTCTAAAATAGTAATAGCTCCATGTTTAGGAGTTAAGGCTCTACGGGTAGTTTCTCGTCTGATCTGCTCACATTTCTCTATATTTTCCTCACTGACGGGAAATTTAAGCATTTTACAAATATATCTGATGCTTTCTCTGGTGGTTTTAAAAATCCCGGTCCCACGTTCGTAGGTTGTATCACGCCAGGGCTGTGAAAAATCATTCACGGGCAATTGGAGAGCTGAAGCCATATCTGCTAATAATTTATTGTATCCTTGAACCGAATAACTATCGACAAGAGTACCAAACAAGTCAAAAATAACAGCTTTATACTTCATCGTGCACTTCTTCTTCTTTCTTTATTAATTAGGAACACCATAATAAGAAGTAATAAAAAAAAGTAAGGTAAATAGATTTATCATTTTTTCGTGATTAGAACACTTTAAACTGCCATTATTCCATCATATTATTAATAATGGCTCTTCCCACGAATTTTCCTTCCTTCATTTCGGCAAATACTTCATTGATTTCTGAGAGTTTAGCAGTCCTTCCGACATGTGTTTTAACCTTACCATCAACAGCTAATTGAACTAATTCTTTCATATCTTCTACAGTGCCAGTTAAGGATCCAGCGATACATAAATCTTTCATTACTAATTGAAATGGTGTTAATGTTATTGATCCCTCACTAAATGCTGGCATGCCCGCTCCAACTAATGTCCCTCCAACTTTGAGTAATTGAATTCCAAGATTATAAGCAGGAACGCTTGCTGCAAATACTACACACGCATCCAGTCCTTTAAATTCTTTTGTAACAAATCTCACAGCTTCACTGGCATCTATTGCATGATCAGCACCGATTTTTTTGATGAGTTCTAATTTCTCCTGGCCTATATCGACCCCGATGACATTATATCCATAACTTTTTGCGATCTGGACAGCGTAATGACCAAGTCCACCACCCGCTCCAATAATGGCTACATTTTTACCTTCAGGTACTCCCAGACTCCGAAGTTTTTTAATTGCTCCATATGCTGTTAAACCCCCACATGCCAAAGGAACTTCTGTATCATCAAGCTCTTCAGGGATTTTTACTAATGAAGGAGCCCATATAGAGATGTATTCACTAAATATACCAAATAATGCTTGCCTTTCTACACAATGATTCATTTTTCCAGCAGTGCAATACTCACAGGTTCCACACCAATGCCCACCTGTTCCACCGAGGCCCATTATTACTCTATCCCCTTTTTGAATATATGCATCAGCACCAGGGCCCAATTCTTCAACTATCCCTATTCCTTCGTGACCTAAGGGAGATGGGTTCGGCATAGGCATCCAATCTCCAAAAGCAAGATGTAAATCTGAGTGGCAAACGCCTGCGGATGTAATTTTTACTAAAGCATGCTCATCTGTTGGGGATGGTTTAGGAACATCTAGCACACTTATCTTTCCAACTTCTGTAATCATAGCTGAACGCATTTTTTTTTCCCTCATATATCTCTTTTTTTGATTATTATAATTTATTTTTGGAATATTATTAAGTTTCCTACCCTACAAATTATTTAGGGAGATCACACTTGATATAAAAAGAAAGAATTTTGGGGCAACAGGAGAAATTAATAAAAAAAAAATTAGAAATCTATTAGCTAATCAAGAGATTTTAAGAACTTTTCGAAGATTTTTTGAGCTTCTTCAGGTAAGTCTTCTACAGTTTCTTCAACTTTCTCAATAAAATCTTTTATTGAATCCGCATCTCTTAAGATATAATTATCTATGTCTTTGAATTTATTGGCAATTTTCTCATACACATGAGTATAATTATCTAGAGTCTTACTAATCGATAGTTTCCATTCTTGGCTTTCTGAAGATTTTTCCTTTTCTTTGTCTTTTTCTTTATCCTTCTTTTCTTTATCTTTCTCTTTGTCTTTATCTTTTTTATCCTTGTCTTTGTCCTTGTCTTTTTTATCTTTGTCTTTTTCTTTATCTTTGTCTTTCTTTTCCTTATCCTTTTCTTTATCTTTATCTTTTTTATCCTTATCTTTATCCTTATCTTTTCCCATAAAACATCATTTTTGAAAATTTTTGTTTAGGTCAATTATGAAATGGCACCTATTTATTTTTTTGGGATTAAGATTTAGGAGATAACCTTATTACAAATTATTAGAAATAGTTCACATTCTACTTCAAAATAAAAGTTTTTTGTGCTGGATCAACCACCTTTAGTATATCTTTCTCGATAAGTTCATTTATATGATGTAACATAATGTAGCCTTCCCAGCAATCATGAATCCTTTTCATATTTGGGGGTAAATTTGCTACAAACTTTATTGGATAAAAAGTTCCTTTAAGGGTTATATCATTTAGGCTCTTAGGCTCTCCTGGTTTAAACAAATTCAAAACTTTCGTTTCATTACTCTCAATTTTTCGTAGAGCCTTCTTAAATATGTCTGGTTGCTTCCCAATAAAAGGGTCACTATGACTACTTGCAAGAATGATGTTATCTGCATGGTTTTTCAAATAAAGGGCTTCGATTTTATTAAGAGAATTCCTGTATTCGTTCAAACTACAATGCTTTAATCCGTACCAAGGACCTGTTCTTTCAATACCTATATCAGAAACAAATAATACCTTCTTTTTCTCACCATCTTTCCTGCTCACCATAAATGCTATTTGACCAGGTGAATGACCTGGTATGGGCAATGTCTTCAAAGTTACATTTCCATAATGAAATTTAGAATTAGGTTCTATTGGGGTGACATCTGTCAAGTTTTTAAAGTTAAGCTCTTCATAGATGGTTTTTCTGAAGATTTCATCAACTCCATAATCAACCATCCCATTTTCTCTTATAAAAACGCCCATATCTTTTAAGTATCTGTCCTCAGGAATAGGACAATAGATCTCAATGCCATGATCCTCATAAAAGTTAATATTGCTTACATGATCTAGATGTGTGTGGGAAGCAAAATATGCTGCAATTTTGTAATTTAACTGCTCAAGTAATTCTTTAAGCTCAGATTTCTCGAAATTACAGTCAATTAAGATATTTCCCGAATTACCTGAATTTTTGATCAAGATACCATTACATGTATCCCCAAATCGAGAAGCTGATCTTACGAGAAATACCCCAACTTCGATTTTTTCACACGTTAGCATATAATTTCATTAAAATTCTGCCGGGATTTTATTTTTAATTATTTTCAGGTGGAAGAACCAACAACAAGGTGATGGTTTTATCTATTTAAAACCTGCATACGCATTTCTATAGGTAATTTTTCGCTAGCATATCGAAGAATTAATCGAGGGAATTTTTTCTTATTATTCATTAAATACTCATAAATGACATTTGGTTCATATTTTGAACAGGTTTTTAATAACCATCCAATTCCCTTATGGATATAATCTTCAGGATAGTTTCTCATCTTTTCTACTAATGCAAATACGTAATCAGCATCAAATTCCTTGTTAACCATTATAATTTTAAGTAAAATAACCATGGATGCCCTTCTATGCCATAAATGTTCTGATTTCGACCAACTAGTAATGATATTTTCAGCTAGGGCCTCATTACCTTTCTTCGCTAGAAACGGTCCAAGTACTCGTATCATCGTCGTATCGGTTATAGCCCATGTATCGTAGTAATTTGGGATTAATTGGCCTACCAGACTCAGTGTATCAACATTGAAATCCTTTTTAAACCTATTTAACAAAAATATTCCTGCTATTTTTTCATCATGTACATTAGATTTTATCAGATTTTCAAAGATTTCTAACCCGTCTTTGTATTTAAGTTCGAATTTATTCTGAACTTCTCTTACAAATTTTTCGATATCCGAATGTTTAGTTCCATAAGCAACAAAATTAGGATTATTTGAATTTATAATCTTATATATACGTGATAACTGCTCTTCAGTTAAACGAGGACTATTTTTCTTTAGGTGCGATGTAATTTCCACTATAATTTCTTCAATCATAAAAAGTGATCTATTCCTGTTTTTTGTTTTAGTGATCTACTTTTTTCGAGATAAGGGACGACTAGGTCAATAACTTGTTTGTTAAAATTTGGTAAACTAGATAGTTCTCCTCTCCGGTAAACCTCTAATATAGATTTATCGAGATTATTCAGATTTAATCCTGCCCACATCATCGATTTATTCGATTTTCCGGTTTTTAAAGCGTCTTTATACTCCCGATTTAACAAGATCTCTGAAATTCGATAATTCCATTTACGATAATCGGATGGAATCCACCGTTTTACTCTTATAGGTAAATTATATTTCTCGCATAAGCTTAACAATTTGGGGTGTAATTTTCGGGCATAATCAGCTGGGGGATATATCTGCCCCTTAAATAATTCCAACATTGGTTTAACTATTTGTTTGTATTTACTGTTTTTCAACTTATTAAGAAAATAGTCCGCTTGGGAGTCACGTAATGTCAATCCTGGTGAAAACAATAAAAAATCTGCTCCTGCTTCACGAGATTGTTTAATTACATTCTCTATATTCTCATCGTCATCTTCTAAAAAGGGGATTATCGGCATGAAATATGTACCGACTTGAACTTGGGGGGCTTCCTTTTTAATCTTTTTTAATGCTTCGTACCGTTCTGAAGGAAGTGATGAGTAGGGCTCTAAGAAATTCGCAAGATCTTCATCGGTTGTTGTTATTGAAAATCCTACTGTGCACCAGGTAACATCTGCGATTTGTTTTAATAGATCAATATCTCTTACTACTAATTTTGATTTGGTGGCAATATTTATGGGATATTGATGTTTAGCTATAACTTGTAACACTTTTCGGGTATTTTCAACTTTTTGTTCAATAGGTTGGTATGCGTCGTTTACTCCCCCTGGAGCTATTACATCGGGCAATAATGTTCTTGCTCTTTTAAGTCGTAGATCCAGTTTTTTAGCAAAATCGGTTTTGATAATGACTTCATTTTCAAAATCTTCTAAATAGTAGCGCTGACTTCGTGCGTCACAATAAATACAGGCATGTGCACATCCTGAATATGGATTCAAAGTATAACGTGACCAAAACCATGAATCAGGATACTTTAACTTGTTTAAAACTGATTTAAATTCCTTGTATCTATACTTGACCATAATTTTGATTTAAACCTTTGATTCTCAATAATAAAATTAGACATTTAAGATTATTGATAAGTATAGAGTATTGTATTTGGGTGTTAAAATAGGAAAAAACGCCAGTTCAATAAAAAAGTGATCTTATATGGAAATGGAAAAAAAAAATGCCTGGCGCTTTTTCATCTAGTATATACAAGTTTGTAAATTTATGTTTATGGTTTTCTTAAAATAAGTCCTTATTTACTTTTCCAATTTATAGGGGAATAGTGTGTTAAGTATGCGCCCGCCGGGAATTGAACCCGGGTCCCAGAATTGGAAGTCCTGGATGATAGCCGCTACACAACGAGCGCATAATGCTTGTATCATCAAAAACAGTATGAAATAAAGTGTTTATTATCTTTTAACTTTTCCTTTTTTAAGAGGTTTAGATTAGATTATGAGTTATTTCATAGAAACTAATAATCTTACTTACGGCAACCCATGCATCTAATGAGTACTTTGAAATCGAGAATATATTCTTTGATAACTTTAAAATCTCATCAGAGAAGCTACCTTTCTGAAAACCACCAATAATTATAATTTTTTCTTTTGAGGAATCAACATCGAACAGTTGACCGAAATCTCTAATTAATTCTCCTTTACTAGATAATATAGAGACTTCTGAAGATTTGTATTTATTAATCAATTTTTGCAATCCTCCCTCGATTTGTGAAATTAAATAGGTCCCATTTACTTTGATAGATCCATCAATCAGGAGTTTTGCCATTAATCCCTTGAATCGATTGTAATTTCGGGCAATTCTAATTTCTGGATTAATTTTAAATATTCTATTATGAGTGGTGTGAAGGAAAAGGTTTAAATCACCACTTTTATTAGCGGGGGATCCTAAAGCATTAAGTAAACATAAATGGGTAATATCCGGTCTCCCTCTTCTTTCAGCATTTTTAAGATTTTTCATTGCTGTGTGATGCAGGGCATTATCTAAAAGCTGGGAAGAGTATATCTGCGGGGAAAAATTATTCTTTACAGCGGGAGCATCTCTAATTTCTTTAGGAATTACTTCTATTCCACAATCTACTAGGATAATAGTCAGATGTATTTTTTATTCACCATGTTTAATTTTAATGTAATATCGTGTTGTTCTCCCACATTCAAAGCAAGTCAAGCTAATATGGGAGCCCTTTCCTTTTTTTGAATGCATTCTGGTTCTATAATTTATGCCGGGATACAAAAATTGCTTACATTTATGACATACCCGTTTTTTCCATTTAGTTGGAATCGTTACTTTTGCTCTTTGAGCATATCGTCTAGCCAAGTACACATATCTATTCGCTAATCCTTTATCCTCGGGGAAAATATCATGAGCTTTTTGAAATAGATAAAGCATTCTGGTATTAGCTATTTTTTTTATTAAGTATTTCTGATTCTTCTTATTTCTAGCCATTTAAATCTAAAGAAAACTATTTTTTTTTGTTACTTTTTGATAGGTTTTAGAGAAAGGATGATCATTTTCCCTCTTACATCAAGTACTATGGAATTTGTGGCTGATGCGATCTCTTGCGCTATTTCCTTGATATTTGATTTAGTAGCAACTGTCTTTAGAGCTTTGATCTTAATCACTCGATATCTTTTTAATAACTTCATAATGTGCTTAATAAACTCGTTAGAAACCCCACGCTTGCCTAGAATTGAGTGAGGGCGCGATAATAGTGCTTTTTTAAATTCCTTTTGATAGTCCATCGTCCTAGAAGGTAAAAAATACAAAAATTTTTAATTTATTCTAGTTTTAAAAACGTATTATATAATAGAAGGAAATATCGAATTAAAGATTAACATGTCAATATATGTCGTTCAAGCAGGAAAATTCATTGAAGTAATCGCAGAAAAATTAAGGGAGTTTCCCGAAATTTCACCACCTGAGGGTTTAGAATTTTGGAAGACAGCATTTTTTAAAGAATTAGCCCCGAGTGATTCAGAAAGTTTCTGGTATATCCGATGTGCTTCAATATTAAGAAAGATAAAAAAATTTGGGCCAATAGGGGTAAGTAAACTGCGAAAATTTTATGGGGGAAAAAATAAAAAAGGACGGGGTCTCCATCATTCAGCAAAAGGAAGCGGAAAAATAATAAGAGTTGCATTACAACAACTAGAGAAAGCAAACCTAATAGTATTAAAGGAAAAACAAGGAAGAATTGTTACCCCAGAGGGTTTAAGTTTATTAGAACGAACGGCATATGAAATTCTAAGAAGTAAGGATTGATTGATCAAAAACTAGTAGTTCATAGGGGTTTATTGTGAGCAACGACAATGAATTAGACGACATTCGAAGGAGAAAATTAGAGGAAATCAAAGCACAGGCAGCACAACAACAAATGGCAGAAGCCCAGCAGAGAGACTTTGAGGAAAAGAAATATCTAGTTATGAGAAAGATTCTCTCACCAGAAGGAAGACAGAGATTAGAAAATATTCGAATAGTAAAACCCCATTTTGCTGAGCAGATAGAAATGCAATTAATTCAACTTTATCAAGCAGGACGATTAAAAGGAGCCACTCCTTTACCAGATCAAGCTTTTAAGAAACTATTAGAACAGTTATCAAATTTAGAGAAGAAAAAAGAATTTAAAATTAGAAAGTAAAAAAGAGAGAATTGCAGATGGCACGAAATAAGGATCTACCCTCAAAATTAAGACGAGGAAAAAAGATGAAACAGGGGAAATCAGTACCCAATTGGGTTATTCAGAAAACCAGTGGTAATACCAGAAGTAGTCCACATTCAAGAAGAACTTGGAGAAATACAAGGTTAAAGAGAGATTAAATAGAATTTTAGAGAGAATGACTAATCATGGCGAAAAAAAGTAAGGAAATTAACTTAGATGATTTAGAAGAAGAGCTCGAAGATTCAGAATTGGAAGAAACTGATGAAGAGATAGAAGAGATAGAAGAATTTAGTTTAGATGAGGTCACAGAAGAAGAAGAAGTAAGTGAAATTTTTGAGGAAGAAATTGGAGAGCTAGAAGAGCTCGAAGAAGAAGCACCTAAAGAAGAAATAATCGATGAAAGGATTTATGTAATTCCACTTGCTAAAGCAAGAAAAGGTCCTCGTAATAAATGGGCAAAAAAATCAATTCGGTTTCTTAGAGAATTCATGATTCGTCATTTTAAGCCTGAATCATTAGTTATATCTCAGGAAGTCAACGAATTCATTTGGAAACGTGGGATTCAGAAACCCCCACGAAAAGTAAAAGTAAGAGCAACTAAAAATATTGATGGACTTGTTGTAGTTTATTTGGTGTAAGTGCTATATCCAATAAGTTCTCTTTACATAGATCTTTTCTTTTAATAATTAAATCGAAAGCGTAAAAATTCCCTAGCTAGTAAATGACAGTATTAAGATCTCAAGTTTTTGGTCGTAGTTTAATTGGAGTATATCTTACTGCAAATAATTCTTTTGTTTTGTATCCCCCTATTTTATTAAAACCTCTATTAAAAAAGTTTAAAAATGTTTTTGATGAGCCTCTTATTCCCTTAACAATAAATAATTCAAATTTACTGGGCGTGTACACGGTATCTAATAAATATGGTATAATTGTTCCAGATATTATTCAAGATGAGGAGCTCAAAAGATTAAAGGGCGCCTCAAAAGAGATTTCTTCTTCTTTTCATGTTGGGGTCCTTAAATCTATTGATAATGCATTTGGAAATCTAATTCTATGCAATGATAAAGGAGCAATTATCAGTTCGTTTTTGAAGGAAAATCAAAAGCAAATAGAAGATTTATTAAACGTTGAGACTGTCGTTTATGAATTTGCAGATAACTATCTTCCAGGTTCAATTTCCCTAGCCAACAATAGTGGGTGTTTAGTACATCCTCTTTCCTCTGATGATGAAATAGACTATATAACTTCTGTTTTAAAAGTTGATGAGGTGGATGTCTCAACCATTAACAGAGGAGTACCCTATTTAGGTTCAGGTGCGATCGTTAATGATACTAGTGGGATTTTTGGTGCTAGTTCAACCGGACCAGAATTACAGAGACTTACGTCTGTACTTAGAATCTAACCAACTAAGACTTTTCTTAGGTGTCGAAAAAAGCAAAATTTAATATTTTCTTGAATATTACTCCTTTGTAATAGTTTTGAATAATTAGATATTTTAAGCGATGTCAGAGATTAAAATTTATAGAGTCATAGGGAATTACAGAAGGTATTATAAGAAGTATTTATTCCGTAAAGAGGTCCGTGCATTGAAAGAAGAGGATGCTCTTGAAAAAGTTTTATCCCAAATTACGTCTATTGGAATATTCAGACGTCAAATTAACATCCAAGAAGTAAAAGAAATAACTTTAGAGGAATCTCAAGATTATCTAATTAGGGAATTATCAGATTAAAAAATAAAGGATTGGATTGAATTGGAATCTTCTCGACAATATCAGGAACAGCTACAAATTTTTAGAATACTTAGAGAACAACAAGAAATGTTTCAAGGTCAATTGGAAATTTTAAACGTTTCTCGTTCAAACATTGTAAACACAAAAAATACGTTGGAAAGTTTGAAAGAGGGGGTTAACGTGGATGATGAAATTTTAGTGCCTGTTGGGGGATTAGCAAATATCAGAGCCACTATAAAAGATCCTGAAAAAGTATTATTGGCTATAACTCAAGATGTTGTAGTAGAAAAGGAGTTGGATGGGGCAATTGAAATCCTTGAAAAGAGAATTGAGGAACATGATAAGCAAATTCAATTTGTAAGAACTCAATTACAAAATATCGAGATGAACTTACAGAAGACATCTCAACTCCTTCAAACAGGAATTGGTCAACAGTAGACCAAAATTGGCTAGTTTAAGTTAAATTCTAATTCTTTGGGAGAACGTCATGCTAGAAAAATTAAAAAATGTGTTTACAACTTTTGTTAAAAAAACTTTAACAGAAAAAAAAATCGATAATGCAATAGGCGATTTAAAACTCCTTCTAATCAGCAATGATGTTGCTTTGGATACTGCTGACGAGATATGCAAAAGTATTGTTGAGGCTTACAAAGATCAACAAGTTGCAAGAACAAGTTCCACTAAAAAGATGATGTTTGATATAGTTCGAGATATCATTACAGAAATCTTAACCCCCGAAGAAGAAATTGATCTTACTGATCAAATTAAAAAAAAAAACTCGCAAAATTTACCTTATGTAATCGTATTTCTTGGGATTAATGGGACGGGTAAAACCACAACTATCGCAAAATTCGCCAATTTTCTCAAGAAACAAGATATTTCTTCTGTGGCTGCCGCATCAGATACGTTTCGAGCGGGAGCTATAGAGCAATTAACAAAACATATGGATAATGTGGGGGTTCGAGTTATTAAACACAGATATAGCTCAGATCCTGCTTCTGTTGCATACGATACTATTGAGCACGCAACAGCTAAGAAAATTGATACTGTGCTTATAGATACTGCGGGGAGGCAAGTTACTGATAATAATCTAATGTCAGAGATGCAAAAAATAGTAAGGATCTCACAGCCCGACCTAGTAGTCTTTGTTGGAGACAGTTTAGCCGGGAACGATGTATTGTACCAAGCGAAAGAATTTAAGAAGAAGGTCGGAATTGACGCAAATATTTTAACCAAGCTTGATGCTGATGCAAAGGGTGGGGCTGCTCTGTCAATTTCTTACGAAACCAAGAAACCTATTTTATTTGTTGGAACCGGGCAGGGTTATGACGATTTGGAACCGTTCGATAGAGATGTCTTTATAACAAATATTCTCGATCTCACCTAATAATTGAATCACAAGAAAAGGTAGCAGTTAACTTAAAATATTTCCCTTAATTAACTCAGTTGTGTCTAATTACCCGAAATATGAGAAGTATTCTAAACTTGATCAAACTCAAAAACCTAGCATCTATGAGAGGTTGACTACTTTCTACCAAAATTCAAAAAGAATCCTGAAAATCGCGAATAAACCTAATCGTAAAGACTATTTTCTGGTTTTTAAGATATGTGGAATAGGTCTTCTTATTTTAGGAGCTCTTTCTTATGTAATACAATTGATCTTTTCTGTCGTGCCTATTGGATAGCTAATGTAACAAGGTGTTAAGGAATTTAAAAGGAATACACGTGAATTTGGTCAGGAACAACTAATTCTTCTTCCTTATTTTTACAAGCGATAAATTTTACTTTCATACTTTTTGCTATTGAAAGAAGTCGTTTCGTTAAAATCCCATGAACGATTAAATACTGAGTCTCTTTATAGTCTTTTATCTTTTCAAAAAGTTCACCAACAGGGATATTAAAAAGAGATTCACAGTTCTTATTCAATCCGATTCCATGACCACTGGTAATGCTGTTTATTGCCTCGATAATAACCTTAGCATCTTTTACCTTAATTTTCTTTAAGACTTTCTGTAATGGATTCTCTTTTTTAGTCGGTTCTTTACCACTTTTAAAACTATTTTTGCTACCTTTTAATTGCTTCGGTGATCTCTTGTTCTGGAGAGCTTTAATCATCTGTTTTCTCGTCAACTCCTCTACTTCATACCCATCAGGGGCTCGTGCAACATAATCAACTTTAAGGAGTTGCATTAATTCGTTGAATATAATAGTTCCGCCACGATCCCCATCTAAAAAGCAGGTTACGGTTTTTTTTTTCTTTGCTAAACCAATAATTGATTTAGGTATTTGAGTTCCCTGAACAGCTACGGTGTTCTTAATTCCGATTCGTAACAAGTTTAAAACATCGGCTCTTCCTTCCACAATAATAAGCTCGGGGTTGCTTTCTACTTCAGGTCCTGCTGGAAGTTCATCAGAACCCCAAGATATAATTTCTCCGAGTTTAATATCTGTATCTATCTTTTCTTCTATTTCACTTTGTTCTAAAGACTTCTGATCCCATTCTTTAAGAAGTTCTGCTGCTCTTTCTATTATTTGCTTACGTTTTGTTTCGCGAACATCACGAATATCGATAAGAGAAATTTCTGCTTCACAGGGACCAACCCTAGATACAGTTTCTATAGTTGCCGCCAGTAGTGCGGTCTCCTTTCTGGTCAAAGAGGATGGGATTTTAATAATTCCTTCTGAAATCCCATCTTTAGAGATATTTTCTACCTCAATTCGACCGATACGTCCAGATTTTTGGAGATCTCTTAAATCTAGATCCAAAAGAAGACCTTCAGTTTAGCCGAACAGCCGATACGGCATTAACTTTTTATCTTTGGCCGAATATGGCGCCAACTATATCGCTTTTTTCTACAACACCCTTTATTGTGAATTTTACTTCTATAATATATTTAGTTGTAAATTCTTGATTAGTAATCTTGATCACATCCTTTTTGATATTTTTTTTTATACGTCCAAATTGTTTATTTCTTTTTTGTGAATTAAATAATAACTTGGATAATTTTGAGTTTATAATTGTTTTTTATTTGTGATTTTAAACTTAAAACCATCATTATTGTGATGATTATAATTAATTTAATAAATTAAACAATTTATTTTTTAGCAATTTTGGAATTTTTGATTAGTTTTTTATTCCATATTTATTTTCGTTATTTAGAATACGAGCTTGTAGATAAAAAATCAATGGAAAAAATTATCATCTTAGGTGGGAAGGGAGGTGTTGGAAAAAGCACCATTAGTGCAGCCACAGCTGTAACTTTATCAGATCTAGTCCCAGAAAAAAAAATATTACTAATTTCCTTTGATATGGCCCATAATCTTAGCGATTTATTTAATTCTGAAATTGGGAACAAAATGACGCCAATTACTAATAACCTGTGGGCAATTGAACCGGACGCGAACGAGTATGCTGAAAAGTACACAAAAAACCTTATCACTAAGATGAAAGCTTTAATGAAAGAAATGCCAATAGTGGGATTAATCCCCCAGCTAGAGACTTTTGTGGATACAACATTTACAGCAGATGCTATCCCACTCGCTCTTAAAAACGCTATGTTTTTTCAGGAACTTTTAGATGCTGAAAGTGAAGAATCATTACAATTTGACATTATCATAGCAGACTTTCCCCCGACGGGAAATATGGTTGCCCTTTTTGAAATCCCTGAGGACCAAGTGAAAGTTGTTTTAAAATATTCTTTAAATTTTTATAATTCAATAAAGGAAGCTTTGCGGAATTTTTCTAAAGTGCTAAGAAATATCATAAAGCCATTTGATGATTACGAAAAACGAAAGGAGTTAGGAAAGGAAATATTTAAAATGCTTGTAGATCTTGAAGAAAGGGGAGAAAGAATTACAGAACTAATTCATACGAAAGGATCATTAAGATTAGTTACAATTGCAGAGAAACCAAGTTTTGAAGAGATTAAAAGAGCTAGGGATTTAACTAAAAAATATATTAACTTAGAAGGTGTGCATATCAACATGATTACACCGCATTCTATACATTGTGAGTTTTGTAACAATATTCGGACAACACAATTAAAATATGTTGAGGAAATACAAAAAGAATTCGAAAATCTAAGGATATGGGAATCAAATAGACTTGAAAACGAACCCTTTGGCTTGGATGGGCTCAGGAATTTAGCACGTGAAGTCTATGGAG
>JAEOTL010000059.1 GCA_016839845.1 Promethearchaeota archaeon | reverse complement strand
GACGAGTTTACAAAATAATGAATGATCATGGTCATATTTTTCCATATTATATTGATGGATTGATTAAAAATCAGCAAGATTGGGAAAACTTTCCAAAACCTGATATACCTGAAATCTACAAACGAGCCAAAAAATTATATAAAACTATTTTACGTAGGAGCAAGAAATTTGATAATCCGGATTTTTGTATTATGGCACAGGATGATTATGCAAGTGTGTTTCCTCCTGTATGGCAAGGTATGGGAATGAATGCATTTGCAATCTCATTACGTAAAAATCCTAAGTTGATCAAAGAACGATTTGAACAGACAACTGAATTTGTTATTGGATTGTTTATAACATATGCTGAAGCTGGAGCAAAAATCTTTTTTGAGGGAGGGGATATAGCCTTCAAATCTGGACCACTCATCAATCCAAAATATATAGAACAATACGTTCTACCCTGCATGAAAAGAGTGACAGAAGTTGTACATGAACGGGGCGGGAAAATCATATTTCATTCAGATGGGGATATAACTTCACTATTAGATTTTATTGTTGAAGCGGGTTTTGATGGTCTTCACTGCTTAGAGCCTCCCTATGTTGATTTAAATTTAGTCAAAAAAAAAGTGGGAGATAAATTATGCTTGCTCGGGAACATTGACACGTCGCATGTATTAGTAAAAGGAACTCAACATGAAGTCGAACAAGCAGTTAAACTCGCTATAAAAGCTTTAGGTCCGAGAGGAGGATATATGCTTTCACCCTCTAATTCTCATCCTGCTATGTCGTACCAAAGAGTAAAATGGATGATTGAAGCTAGTCATAAATATGGGAGATATCCTCTCCAATTAAAGTAGAGTAATTATAAATACATCAAGGGCTAATATTATTTATTAGAAATGTTTAGTATACAAATAAATATGGCGATGAACTAACGAAGAAAAATTTCTCTGATACTGAAAGAGACGTGCTGCTGGTGCATCTCATATTTATAATTGCTTGCGTAGTGATACTACTTCTACCAATCGGTATTCAGATTGGCGTGAAATTGTTTATCTTAGTAATTCTTTATAATATGTTGATTGTAATCATCGGTTTATTACGCGACTATAAAGAATGGATTTATATCTGGATTTTCGTATTTCTAATAAGTGTCTTTCAAATATTCCCAGATTGGATTTTGTCAGCAGAATTGAATGTACTGGTTTTCCCCGAAGATGGATTATTCAAAATTGGAACTGTATCAGGATATATGGTTGGATTATGGGTAATACCTCTTTTTATTATTATCTTAATCGCAAAACAGCTTCAAGAACGTTTTTCCAAAAAAATTGCTTATATTTCAGTTATCGTCCTTTCTTTAGCAATATTTGGAATATCCGAGCAATCAATGTGGATGCTTCAATCATGGTATGCTCAAAATGTTCTAATGATTGGTCGTGTCGCACTATATATAATTATCCCGGAAATTATTCTAGGGTTGTCCGCTTATTACGGCTATGAATTAATTAAAGAGAAACATCATTTGTTTAAAATTCCGATAGCTTTTCTCATAATGATTTTGTATCTTGGTAATGCTGTATTTTATTATTTCTTAATTGAGCGAGTTGCTTTTCCGTGAGCAACTAAAAACTATTTAAATTCTCCCGATAATTTTAACAATAACTCAAATATTTTTTTGGAGGAGATTTCATAATTTGACGTTATGTTTTGTTTTAATGAAAACGAAAGCAGGATTTGTAGAATCTGTAATAAATGAATTGAATAAAATCCCTGAAGTTAGGGAAACTTATGGGGTAACTGGAGGAATTGATATCATTACTAAAGTCGAAGGAAAAGATGTTGAGACTATCGCAAAAACCATTCTTGCTAAAATTCATAAAATTGATGGTGTTGATAGAACACAAACACACATAGTTGTTCCTATGTAAAACTGAAATTTTGGAGGAAGATACCTAAATATGGCAAGAATTAATCAACATGTAGGATATTCCATGCCACATCAGTGTGGACTATATCCACCCCCCCCAATATTATATAAAAATGCACGTGCTCTCGCATTAATGTTTCAAAGTGTGCCTCACCTGAAAAAACACTGTTTACCCGATGAATTCGTAGCGATAGAAAATGGCCTTGACACCCTAATTATATTAGAATATCCAGAAACTTCAATTGGTCCTTATAATGAAGCAGTACTTTTGCTGAGTTGTATTTATCAAAATAAACCAGGTAATTTCGTTTATAGTATCTATGTAGATGATGATGTAGCATTAGCAGCAGGGAGAGAAATATGGGGGATTCCTAAGAAAATAGCTGAAATTAATTTATCTAAAATCAAGAAAAATAAAATAAATGGATCAGTTACCAGAAAAGGAAAAACACTCTTTGATATCAGTGCTGAAATTATGGATAACGAACCCGGTTTAAATCCGAGGGATATGTTTGAAAGTCTCCCTTTTTACAATTTGAAACTAATCCCTGATATTGCAGATAACACAAAACCAGCACTTCGGCAATTAACCGAGACTTTCTTACAAATAGAAAAGATTTATGCTCAAAACGGTGCTTTAACTAAGTTCATAAAAAGTCACCAATCGCAATATGATATTTCGCATGAAATTCTTAAAGAAGCTGTTAAGGATTTAGGAGGATTTTATGCAGAATATGATTGTATACTACCAAATGGAAAAGTTTTGGGATAAAAACTTTAATAGAAAAAAGGCGTTTTCTTCTTTAGAAATTCTTTTTCAAATTTTTTGTAATCAATTGTAATATCAGACTTTGGAGCCTCTATTCCTTCTTGAGTAAACAAAACATTTAAATATTGCAATCACTATATGATAAATAGAGAATTGTCAATCCAAGATTGACGTAATAAAAATCAAAATTAAAATTGGAGGTTAATAATATGACCGAAGCAAAAGAAGATAAGAAAGTAGGACTGGAAGAAGAGAAATCAGTTGAGTCAAAAGAAAGCAAACAAGCAATTCAGTTAAGAAAGCATAGACCTTTATCAATGTTTGGACGTTTTGATAGAATTTTTGATGAATTAGACAACTATTTTAGAGATTTTTGGAAACCTTCACGATTCTGGAATTTTGAACCTTTTCCCTTAAGAACACTTGATGAAGATAAATTTTTTCGAACCCCCCTTACAAATATAGCTGAAAATGATGAGAACTATAGTATTACTGCGGAATTACCTGGATTAGATAAAGGAGATATAGAAATTGCTATTCATGATGGAGTTTTAGAGATTAAGGGAGAACAAAAAGAGGAACATGAAGAAAAAAAGGATGGCTTTGTAAGACGAGAATATCACAGTTCAAGTTATCATAGAAGTTTTACCATTCCTGAAAACATCGATGAGGACAATATTGATGCTAAACTTGACAATGGAATTTTAACTATAGCTCTACCTAAGAAAGAACTCGAGCAAAAAGAGAAGAAAAAAATAGAAGTTAAATAAGAATATTTTTTTTATCAATTTTTCACTTTTTTATTATATTTTAATAAATTTTAAAGATAATATCATCAAGACTTCGTTTTGGAACATGCATATTACCTTTTTCATCTTTCCAATATTTGAAAGAATCTGAAAATGGTTCCATTGTGGATTCTTCATCAGGTATTCCTAAGCTTATTACTTGTTTTATAACATAGAAATCAGGGATTTCAAGTAATGCTTTAAGTTTTTGAAATCTAACATTACCCATCCAACAACTTCCTATTCCGAAGGTTATAGCTCCCAACAAAATATTCTCAGCGGCAGCACCAACATCAAAATCTACATATGCGGGTTTAATATTTTTATTTACTAGGATTATAATATACGCTGTAGGTTCTCTTCCCTTTTCAGGAGTTCTCTGTTCTGGAGGTAATGATCCCGCCCATCCAACTAATGAAAACAATTTTTCTCTAATTTCTGGCTTTTGTACTATTATAAAATCAAGAGCTTGAACATTCTTAGCCATAGGAGCAACACGGGCATAATCCACTAATTTTTTTAAAGTATCCAATGGAATTGGATCT
>JAEOTL010000058.1 GCA_016839845.1 Promethearchaeota archaeon | reverse complement strand
GTTTCTTTTCTTTTTTATGATTATATAGTAAACCAGAGCACCTATAAAAGCCCAAAAAAGGAAAGCAGTTATCCAGCTTATCATAATATCAAGGGTCCGAGTGCCAAAAAAGAATGAAAACGCCGCAGCCCATTCCAAGATGATATAAAGAACATGTGTACTCGGTTTTGACCGAAAATCGATTTTGAAAACTCTATCAAGTAGAAATTCTGCCACGAGATATATAAGGATTAGAATGAGGTAAATAATTAATCTCAGATCTTTGCCAATTACGAGATAATTTATCAAAATAGCGATAATCGGAAGTATCAATACTGCAAGGATCACGCCAAATATTAAAACAGTCTTCATCTTCTTATTGGCCATTAATAATAACGCACTAATCATCGAAATGAAAAAAATAAAGCCTGAAATGATAAAAATCCAATCAAATACATCCATATTAATCTATATATAATATCTTCTTTGCTATAAATATGAAGATCATAAAATTTATATATTCTATGCTCATATCATTCTTATATCATAATGATCTTATCTCAGAATTAAATAAATCATACAATAATAATTAAGAAAAATGTCAAATGAAGAAACCCTAGGTTTGAGTCATGTCGCCTTTGCTGTTCTGGGCCTGGTTGCAGAATATCCATGCCATGGAAAGGATATTAACCGAAGAATTGAGGAAAGAGGGATGAGAGATTGGACTGCAATTGGTAAATCGTCAATTTATGGTGTCTTGAAGAACTTAAAAGAAAAAGATTTAGTTGATTCCTGGGTAGAAGAAGAAGATAATCGAATTGTTAAAATGTATCAAATCACGCCAAAGGGGGAGAAGGTTCTTAAGAGCCAAATTTATAATATTCTAAATGAATTTGTGGGAAAAAACGACGAAGATTTTTATATGGCATTCTCCATGCTTCCCGTACTGACTCAAGAGGAACAGATTGTATCTATCACTAATTCTTTAAAAACTATTAAAGAAAACAAAAAAGAATTGGAACAAATGTTAAACGAAAACTCTAAAATGCCTTTAAATGTTAGAGGGCTCTTTGTGCATCCAATTAAAATTTTAGAAACTGATATTGAATTTCTTAAATGGGTTTTAGAAGAAATAAAAGAGGGGAAGAGTGAAATTGGTTCAAAAGCATAAAATTAATAATTTTGAGCATAAAGTAGGACATCATTGTGAATCATCATCAATGAGAGATATGTTCGAATTTTATGGATTTCCCATGTCAGAAGCTATGGCTTTTGGGCTTGATGCTACTATGGGATTTGGATTTTTTGATACTACCAGTAATGTTTCCTTCATTCCCGAATCAGATGTACCATTTTTTCTAGGCGGGAAGCAAGGAACTATCGAACCGAATTCATTAGCTTGTCGTTTATTAGGAATCACATTAAGAAAACAATCATTCACTAGTTCTGAAAAAGCATGGGAGGAATCAAAAAAGTTGATCACTCAGGATATTCCATTAATACTACAAATTGATATAGGATATTTACCGTATTTTGAGGAAGAAGGGGAAATCCACTTTGGGGGTCATGCTATAACTTTATCAGGTTATGATGAAGAAAAAGGGATTGCTTATGTTGGTGACTCCGAATTTGAAGGTTTTCAAGAGATTTCAATAGAACAATTAAAGAAAGGTCGAGGTTCTGAATATGGCCCTAAATTTATGCGCCCAAATAATGCTCAATTCTCTATGAAAGCGAGACTTGATGGAAAACATCCTCCTTTAGCTGCGGGTGTTAAGGTTGCAATCCAAAAAGTAGTAAATAATATGCTACGTCCTTCGGTAAACAATAATGGTATACAGGGTCTAAAATTGTTTTCATCTTCAATACTTCACTGGGAAGAAAAGTTAAAGGGGGAAGCAAAGGATCCCGAAGGAAAAACAATTTCACGTTCAAAATTAATGTTTGAATTAATGCACGGGTATATCGAAACATGGGGGACTGGCGGAGCATCCTTCAGAAACTTATATAAAAGTTTTCTTGAAGAGTTATTGACCCATCCAGAATTAAAAGAAGGTTCGAAAGCGTGGAGTAGAGACGAATTCAAAATTCTCGAATATAGCATTCCCATTATTGAGGAGTCCGCTAAAAATTGGACCTTATTTGCAGAAACTTTAAAAAATACTGCAGATGAATACAAAGATGATTGTTTAAACCAAGTAGATTTGGATCAATTGCATAATATAGCTCTTGACATTCTCTCAAAAGAAGAAAATTTATTCAAGTTATTATCAAAAATAAAGATATAAGGGGTGATTAAATTATGGATATTAACCTAGCAGCACCTTGTGGTATGTATTGTGGAACTTGTAGATCATATTTACTGTTAAAAAAAGATTTATTCAAAGAGAAGGGCTATAAAAGTGGATGCAAAGGTTGTAGGACACAGGATAAAAACTGTGCTCATATTAAAAGAGATTGTCAAACACTGAGAAAAAATGAAATAAATTTTTGTTTTGAATGTACAAAATTTCCTTGTCAAAGGTTAGAAAGGCTTGATAATCGGTATAAGACGAAATATAGCATTAGTTTTATTAATAATTTAGAAAGAAATCGGAAAATAGGACCTAAAAATTGGCTCAAGGAGCAAGTAATACTCTACACTTGCCCTGAATGCGAGGGTGAGATTTGTGTTCACGATGCGGAATGTTATGATTGTGGTAATAAAATAAATCCAAATAAGGAGTAAGAAAGTAAATAACTTAATGAAAGTAAATACTTTACTGATATTATATTAGAGGAATGAAGAGGAAATGGCTGAAGAAATTTTAAAGGAGTTGGATGCTGAAGGACTTCGATCTGTTTTTCTTAAGTATACTAGAAAAGCATTTGAAAGAATTCCAGATATGGGTAAACCTCGCATCCTTGATATTGGATGTGGTTCGGGAATGCCTACTTTAGAGTTAGCGAAGTTAAGTAATGGAGAAATAATTGGAATTGATATTGATCAGAGAGCCTTGGATAAATTAAATCTTAAAATTAAGCAAGAAAGTCTTTCAGGTAGAGTTAAAGTTTATAATCGTTCAGTGTATGACACAGAATTTGAGGAAAACACGTTTGATATAGTTTGGGAGGAAGGGGTTATACATCTACTTGATCTCAAAAAAGCCCTAACTGAATGCAATAGAGTGCTGAAGTTGAATGGTTTCATGGTCACTGGTGAAGCGGCTAACTGGGCAGAAAGGAAACTTAAACATTTCCCTAGATTTGGCTTTAAGCTTATTGAACAAATACCTTGGGAGAAAAAATGTTGGTGGACAGAATATTATAAACCCTTGGAGGAAAAAATAAACATTTTACGTAAAAAGTATGATAAGCTCGAAGATATTGAAGAAATCAAACGTTATAAAATGGAAATAGAAATGGTTAAGAAAGATCCTGCGGGATTTGATTGTATAACGTATGTAATGCAAAAAATCAAGTAAATAGAAGTGGGTGAAAAAATGGATGAAATAAAAGTCATTGGAGCAAGAATTCATAATTTAAAAAATGTAAATGTTAATATCCCGAAGGGAAAGATGGTTCTTATTACGGGAGTATCTGGAAGTGGAAAGTCAAGTTTAGCGTTCGATATCATTTTCGATGAAGGGATGAACAGATACCTTCAATCAATTGGTTTTCCCCCGAAATTTGAAAATGAAAAACCTTTCGATTTAATTGAAGGATTAAGTCCAACTGTTGCAGTGGAACAGAGAACCACCCGTGTTTTTAATCCTCGTTCCACGGTAGGGACAAAAACGGGAATGTATGGTATGCTTAGGATGTTATATGCAACTGAAGGTGTTTTAATTTGTCCTATATGTAAGGAACCTGTAAATGATAATCTTGAGTGTGATTCATGTGGGATGGTGATAGATAGACTCCAGATAAAGCATTTTTCCTTTAATGAGCCTTCTGGAATGTGTTTAGAGTGTAAGGGTCGAGGATATGCTATGCATTTAACGGAAGAAATGATTGTTCAAGATTATAACAGGAATCTTATTCAAATTACGAAAGCAGGATCGGCAGTGTTTGCAGATCAAATTAGATTTGTAGAGCAACTACCAAGTTTTTATAATTTTGATATAAAGACACCCTATAAGAATCTACCAGAAGAAATTAAGAAAATTTTTCTCTATGGGAGTGGAAAAAAACTAAAATTCCAATGGGAATCAAAAACTTTCTCTGGAGAATTAGAAAGAGTTTTTGAAGGTGTTATTCCTCACATAGAGCGAGCACTTACTGAAAGTAAGAGCACCTATAGAAGAGATAAGATATTTAAAAATTACATGGCTAAACATAAATGCGAAGAGTGTGAAGGATATCGAATTAACGAGCAGGCAAGAGGAGTAAAGATTGGTGGAAAACACATCGGTGAGTTGGCAATGATGACAATTGATGATTTAATTGAGTTTCTTGATAGTCTTACAGAGAAAAAAGTCCAAAGTCTTCAAGGAAGATCTATGTTAGAAAGTTTAAGGGAAGGTTTAAAGCATATGGTTGATGTGGGGTTATCTTATTTGCATTTAAATCGATCACTTCCAACACTGAGTGGAGGAGAACTTCAAAGACTCTCACTCATGACCCATTTAGACGCTGGTCTCGATTCACTTATCTATATATTAGATGAACCAAGTATGAGTTTGCATGAAAAAGAAAAAGATTCTTTAATTAACATTTTACAAAGGCTTAAAGATTTAGGAAATTCTGTTATTGTGGTTGAACATGACAAACGATTTATAGATATAGCAGATGAAATAATTGATATAGGCCCTGGAGCGGGAATAAATGGAGGAAATATAGTATATCAAGGTATGCTTAATATGATCAAAGAAGTCGATGAATCCCATACGGGTCAATTTTTGGCAGGTAATGTTATACTTCCCAAAAAATCCAAGGAAGAGCAAAGGAGTGTTAATGATTCAACTAAATTTTTGATACTTAAAAATGCTAAAACTAACAACCTTAAAGATATCACTTTAAAAATTCCTTTAGGGATGATGGTTGGGATCGCAGGTGTATCTGGAAGTGGAAAATCTTCATTAGTTCTTGATACTCTCGTTCCATTGTTAACACCATATTTCAAGAGGGGAGTTGATTTGTCCACAAAGAAACCGGCTAATAATGGTGAAAATGAAGAAAATGGGGAAGAATTACTAGAGTATTCAGGTATTATCGAAGGATGGGAAAATATAGATAAATTAGTAGTAGTCAGCCAAAAACCAATTTCAAGAGTAAGAACCTCCACACCTTGTTCATTTATAGGAATTTGGGATAAGATTAGAAACGTTTTTGCGAAAACATCAGAAGCTAAAAAAAGAAAATTTTCAGCAGGGCATTTCTCTTACAATTCAGATAAGGGAAGGTGTTCATCTTGTAGAGGACAGGGAGTACAGGACCTTAAGATCTCATTTCTTAGTAGCTTTACCATTCCTTGTAAAGAATGCAAGGGAATAAGATACTTACCCGAGATCTTGGAAGTGAAATACAAAGGAAAAACAATATCAGATGTACTTAATATGACGGTTTCTGAAGCATTAAATTTATTTAAATCTCAGACAAGTATAGCAAATATCTTGAAGATATTGAATGAAATTGGCATGGGATACATCACATTAGGACAACCTGCGCCTACACTTAGTGGAGGTGAGGCTCAGCGAATAAAGTTAGCAAAAGAATTAGGAAAAGTGCGTAAGGGAAATTCTTTATATATCTTGGATGAACCTACTGTAAGTCTATCATTCTATGATGCTGTAAAACTAATGGAATTACTTGAACAACTTGTACAAGAGGGAAATAGTGTTATAATTATAGAACACGACCCAGACATCCTAGCTTCCACTGATTACATAATTGAATTAGGACCGGAAGGTGGTCCGAAAGGAGGGGAGATAATTTTTGAGGGCACTCCAGAAGAAATTAAAATGAATAAAAATTCTAATACGGGTTTTTATTTAAATTAAATTTAATTAAGTCAATAATTAACAAGACGGAAAAAATAATTTTTAATATAATTAATTCCCATGGAAATAGAGATTAAAGGAGCAAGAGAAAATAACTTAAAAAATATTGATGTTACAATCAAAGATGGCTTAACAGTTGTTACTGGAATTTCAGGTTCGGGAAAAACCTCACTTGTTTTCGATACATTGTACCATGAATCAAATCGCAGGTTAATAGAATTATTCGGTTATAGTCGAAAATGGTCAAGTCAGAGATCTTCTTATAAACTCTCTCCAGCTAAAGTTGGGTCAATAACGGGATTAGGTCCCGCGGTTGCTGTTGGCCAAAACTTACTAAATAGAAATCCAAATTCTACTTTAGCTACGGCTTCAGGGTTACATCCTTTATTTAGATTACTCTATGCAAGGTTTGGAGTAAGAAAGTGTCCTAATTGCGGTGCTGATATAACTATCCTAACTCAAGATGAAATCATTAATTATCTTTCTAGTTTAGTTAGGGAAAAATCTATTGTTGTTTATTCTCAGTTAGTAAATAATGCAATTGGTAGTCATAAAACATTACTAAATCTTCTTTCTGAGCAATTTTCTTTAGAAGATTTATATATTGATGATAAAAAATGGGATGGAATAGATCTCAATTCAAATGAACCACATAAAATTTTAATAAAACTGGCTCAAATCGATAGGACAACTTCAAAGGAATATATCCAAGATGTTCTAGTAAAAAGTAAACTCTTAGGTTCTAATATACTTCAAATAAAAGTTGGTAAAAGAATCGAGAAAATTACCAAAGTAAAATCTTGTGTTGAATGTGGTACATGGTTGAAAGATGTTGAACCTAAACATTTTCATATGTCTTGTCCATACTGCAAAAGAAAAGGGTGTAAACAATGTAATAACACCGGGTTACATCCGTTAGCTTCGTCTGTGTATTTCTCTGGCCTAATTATCACCCAATTACTAACTTATTCTGTAAAAGATGCTCTAAAGCTTCTTAAAGACACCAGACTGTTGACTCCTACAAATCACCTGATATCTGAAATAACAAAACGGTTAGGCGCATTAAAAGAAGTAGGACTTGATTACTTAACACTGAATCGTTCATCTCCTACATTATCGCGAGGTGAATCACAAAGAGTAAGGATTGCTCTCACTTTGATTAACCAGTTAGAAGATGTATTACACGTTCTTGATGAGCCAACAATTGGTCAGCATGTTTCAAATGTTACTAAATTTTTACCAATTTTCCACAAATTACCAGGCCCAGTTATTTTTGTAGAACATGATAGAATAGCAGCATCTGTAGCTGATAATGCGATTGATATAGGACCGGGAGCGGGAACGAACGGTGGATCAATCATTTTTAGTGGTTTACCTACAGAATTATGGGATTCTAATACACCTACAGGAGAATTTTTTAGCTTAAGAAAAAAAGTCATTACACCTAAATTAAGAGCAAAACCTAACCTTTTTTTAAAAATTGACGGTGCCAGTAAGCATAATCTTAAGGAAATAGCTGTGGAAATTCCCTTAAATCGATTAACAGTTATAACGGGAGTTTCAGGTTCAGGTAAGAGTAGCTTAATCGAAGATGTTCTTCATGCTTCATTACAAAAGAAAAAGCCAATCGGTTGTAAGAGAATTACTGGACCTTCTTTAAAATCAGTTATGGTTGATCAGAGCCCTATTGGAAAAAATCCTCGCTCGAATCCGGCTACTTATACTAAAATATCAGAAATTATAAGAAAACTATATTCAAAAGAAACAGGTTTAAGTACTTCTCATTATTCATTTAATAGGCCTGAAGGTGCTTGTCCTACATGTAAAGGAATGGGTGCTCTGGAAATAAGAATGCGACATATATCTTCATCTTGGATTTCTTGTCCAGACTGTAACCAAGCACGATTTAATGAAGAAGTTCTAGAGAAAAAAGTTGTTTTTGGTGAAAACTCTTATTCTATTTCTGAATTCTATGATTTATCTGTATCTGAAATAGCTGATTTAATAGAGAATGAAAATCGATTATCCTTAAACGATTTACAAAAGCTAAGAGAGATGATAAAGACTCTTAAAGAAATTGGGTTAGGTTACTTATCTCTGGGGCAACCAAGTCCAAGTTTATCGGGAGGCGAGGCGCAACGTATTAAATTATCAAAATTTTTAGGAAAAACATCCTTAAAAAACCAGATAATTATATTAGATGAACCAAGCACAGGTCTTCATCCTCAAGATTTGAAGGGATTGTTAATAATCTTAGATCGAATAGTTAGAGCAAGAGCAACTGTTATCATTGTAGAGCATAATTTAGATGTCATCAAAGCAGCAGATTGGGTTATTGATCTTGGTCCTGGAGCTGGTGATGAAGGAGGCAATATAATCTATTCTGGTCCTTTTGAAGGATTAATAGAGTGTAAAGATTCAGAAACAGCGAAAGCTTTGAAGTTAGATGAATCAATAGCACCAATTTCAAAAAGGAGAGAAAGAAAAATACTCGATAAGATCATCATAAAAAATGCCCGCATTCACAATTTGAAAGGGATTGATATCGAATTTCCTAAGAATTCAATTAACATAGTTACTGGAGTTTCTGGAAGCGGTAAATCTAGTTTAGTGAGTGATGTAATCGAAGCTGAAGCCAAACGTCGCTTTTTTGAAACTCTATCCATGTATGAGCGCCAAGGGATTCGTGAGGGTCCTGAAGTCTTGGTAGATGAAATATCTGGTCTAGGAGTTACTTCCCATGTTATATCAACGAGAGCAATGTATTCACGCTTTTTCATGGTAAGAAACACAATTGGAAAGGCCACTGAAATTTCTCATCATATTGCTAATTTATTAGCATATGCTGGGGAATGCAATTGTCCAAAATGTGGTGCTTTAATGATAAAAAAAGTTGAAAGGATATGTGAAAAGTGTAAGACTAGGATTCCATTACCCAGTCCTGTTCACTTTGATCCCGCATCCTATCAAGCAGCTTGCCTGAATTGTCACGGTATAGGGTCTATTAATGTTCCACAACCAGATAAGTTGATTATCCATCCGGAAAGACCATTGTGTAATGGTGCGATGCATTCCCCAGGATTTTTTCCTCAAGGATATTTATGCAAACCATATAATGGGGGGTATTATGTTATCCAAGCGCTTGCAAAGCGTTATAATTTTGATCCTGCTAGTACACCTTGGAATGAAATGTCTAAGGAAGCCCAAGATGCATTTTTATATGGAACTAACCAACCGTTAGAAGTACATTATGAGAACCGCAAAGGTGTCAAACACACATATAAAACCAAATTTAATGGATTTTACCATGGTTGGGTGCAGGAATGGGACATTGGGGGTACCTACACTGATATAAAACCATGTGAAAGTTGTAAGGGTGCTAAACTTCGACCAGAATATTTAACTGTGAGTTTAGGTGGTTACAATATACATCAATTAAGTGAACTTCCGCTTGTTGCTTTATTAAAAACCATAAAATCTATTACCTTAAATCATGATTTTCCTGATGTGGTTCATAGAAGTTATTTTACTATCTTAGATCGTTTGAAGTTCTTAATCAAGACAGGTCTAGGATATGTACATCTGAACAGGATAGCTGCATCTCTTTCAGCAGGTGAAGCTCAACGGATAAGATTAGCAGGAGTTTTAGGTAGTGGTCTCACATCTCTCACAATTGTTTTGGATGAACCTTCTAGAGGGTTACATCCTTCGGAACTTGAAGCATTATTAGAAGCACTTATAGAATTACGTAATATGGGTAATACTATTTTAATGGTTGAGCATGATATGCTTTTAATTAATTCAGCAGACTATATTGTTGACTTAGGCCCTAAAGCAGGAATTGAGGGAGGGGAAATAGTTGCGGTCGGACCACCGAGTGAAATTAAAAAGAAGAACACGATTACCGCAAATTGGTTGAATGGGAAAAAGAAGTTCAAATACATTGAGCAAAAAAGAACACCGAAAAAATGGTTAAAGATATATGGTGTAAAAGAAAACAATCTGAAGGGAGAAACTATAGAAATTCCTCATGGTCTTCTGGTAGGTTTATGTGGTGTATCGGGATCAGGCAAATCTACACTGTTGATAGATACTATTGGGAGGATTCTAGCCCCAATAAAACATACTACCTCAATGGCACAAGAACCCATGGAACCGGGAAAACACGATAAAATCGAAGGTGAATTATCTCAAACAATCATCATTGACCAAACCAGAGCTAGCGTTACAAGCCCAATGAATTACCTTGGTTTAAGAAAAAACTTCTTTAAAATATTTGCCGAAAGTGAAGATGCTATATCATTAGGTTTAGGTGAAAAAGATCTTAAAAAGAGTTGTACTGCCTGCAAAGGGTATGGTTTAATAAAGACGGATATGGGTTTCTTACCTGATATTTACGACTTTTGTGAAGTGTGTAATGGAACTGGCTACTCCATGGATGCATGGAAAGTAAAAGTAAACGAAATAACACTTCCCGAATTAAATGAACGAACTATTGATGAGATTTATAATTTGTTTAAAGAAGAAGAATCTATTGAAAAAAAATTAAAGTTCGTAAAAGATGTTGGACTAGGATATTTAGTATTGAATCAACCTGCTTATACTCTCTCGGGGGGAGAAGTACAAAGACTTAAAATTGCTAAGGAATTAAGTAAAAATAGTAAAAAGAAGTCCATGTACATCTTGGATGAACCTACTGTAGGACAACATATGGAAGATGTATCTCGTCTTATCAATGTCTTGCATAGATTAGTTAAAGAAGGGCACTCAGTAGTTGTAATTGAGCACCATCCTCATCTTTTAGCCGCTTGCGATTGGTTAATAGAACTTGGTCCTGGTGCGGGTGATGAAGGTGGAAGATTGATTGCTTCCGGTACCCCTAAAATGATAGCAGAGGGGAATACTCCAACAGCACCATATATAAAAGAAATCTTGGGGGAGATTACATGACTTGGGTACCATTATTATTAACTGATCCTTCACCAAACTTAAGAATACTTATTTTAAGGGAGTTATTAAACCGTCCGGATGATGATGAGGAAGTACAAGAGTTATTGAACTTGCGTGAAAAAGACCCAATTGTCAATTCGCTTGTTAAAACTCAATTACCTGACGGTTCTTGGAGTAGTGTAGATCTTACAAGTAGGGTGTCAAAGACAGGAAATCTTCAGGCAACTTCTCAAGCATTAGTAAGATTAGGATATCTAAGATTTAAAAAAGATCATAGAATTGTTAAAAAAGCTTCTGATTATATTTTCTCAAAACAAGAAGAAGATGGTTCATGGCCAATTCCAACTACTAGAAAAGGGCCATTTGACGAAATTCGTGGATATGATATGATCCCATTACAAGTCGCAACACCCTTAGAAGGATTAGCTGCATGTGGATATTCAACCGATAAAAGAGCCGAAAAAGCCTATGACTGGTTGATGGACAAGAGACTTGATGATGGAACATGGTCTACAGGAACGGCTTCAGGTGTTTATGGAGGAGTTGGTGGTTATCGTCGCATCCCTCATTCAAGATGGGGCTGTAGAAGCTCAACTTTAGCCACTTTAAATTGTTTAGCATATCATCCAAAAAGAAGTATGAGTAGTATAGCTAAAAGAGCACTTGATCTCATCTTAGGATGTGAATCTAAGCAAAAAAATTTGCTGGGGTTCGTAATTTCTCGACTTATAGGATTAGAAGAGTCAAGAGGATGGAGAACATATTATCCCAGAATGGATGCCGCTTATATCTTAAACCTTTGCTGGAAGATTGGTGCTTCTTTAGAAGATGATAGGATTTCAGAATTACTAGCATTTGTTAAGGGTGAACAAGGTGAATATGGAATGTGGGAATGTTCATTACATCCTCAAGCGTCTCGATGGCTAACTTTTGATTTAATACGCACACTTTCCCATCTAGAGGAAAGTACTGATTGGATTTCTACAATACCTCGAACTCCTTTTCAAGAATATCCTAAAAAAATGAAAAGATTCTAAAATCTTTAACTCCTATTTAAGTTATGACTAGAATTCGCTCCGATCATTTTGCGTTATTAGTATTTGGTCAAGGGCTTTGGAAAGAAAGTTTTGCAAAAAAAATCTCTGAAGATACAAATTCAAACTTTTTCCATCTTTCAGGATATACAAAAGAAGGTCTGGTTTGCACGTGCCCTATTTGCAATGCTCATATCGAATTATTTGATCCAAGGAATCCTGATGAGTATTTTGATTTATGTGATCTCTGTATCCCATTATATCAAAAACTTGAAAAGATGAAAGGATCAAGTGAAGGAATGATATTTCTTTCACATAATGCTATTGTAGAACCAGAACTACTTCAAGATCTCACCAACAGTTTACTTTCAAATGATAAGATTAAAAAGATCTACCTCTTAGAAGTTGAATATAAAAAAATAGAAAAAGAAGTACCTCTAATAATAGAAGATTTAAAACATCAAAGATTGCCAATATCAGAATTCATCAGTCTTCTAGAGAATAAATTGTATAATTATCGAGTAATATACGAGATTTTCAAAGACAATTATTAAGATATTTTAAAATCAATTAAACTTATATCTACAGGCATCATAAATCTTTGAAATTATCGCAATCATACGGTTCAAATTTTGTTCTAAACCTAACATTGTATTACTATTGAAATTAACAACTAGATCGACTTGTGGATCGCAGAAATTTAAACATGAACTTCTACCTCCATGTCCATATGCATCTCTAGAACAAATAATTGAATTACTTTTTCCTTTTGCAAAACCTAAGCCCCAGTCGGGTGCAATTTGAAAAGTTGGGGTACTGAATGTTAAATCAGCAATACCTTTTCTATGAGTTGTCGTAAAATAGTTAACCGTATCTTTTTTAAGTACTCTTTTTCCATCCCATTCACCACCGTTCCAAAGAGTATTATAGAATTTCCCCATATCCTTTGCGGTACTATAAGCATTAGTACCAGGATAAATCCTTCCTTCAAAATTATTAATCCAAAGATGCATTTTTTCAGATTCATCAGTGGTGTCTTTTAAAGCCAGGCGATCACCTAACTTCTTAGCTCTTTCTTTTGTCATCCCTAAATATGAAGAATTCATCCCTAGCGGGACGAATATTTCGTCTTTCAAGTAATCATCAATTCGACGTCCATCGATTCTGCGAATAATTTCACCTAGGATTATCCAACTAGCTCGTGGATGATAACCACATTGTGTTCCTGGTTTATAATCAGCAGTTTCGTTGCAAATATCTGTAATAATCTCTTCCCAACTGGCTGAAAGCCATTTTGGGTAAGTCAGCATTGGAAATCCCCCCGTATGTATTAAAATATGTTTAATTGTGCAAGTTTCTTTCCCATATTTAAATTCAGGTATAATACTCTGGACCGTTTGGTTTATGCTAAGCTTTCCACGTTCCCACATTTGTGCGATTGCTACTGAAGTCCAAGGTTTTCCACTAGACCACAATGCCAAGATTGAATCATTACACATCTGAATACCGGGTTTGGCCTCACCGATAGCAACATCAAGCACAGTTTGTCCTTTTCTCGATATGTGAAGTTGGGCTCCACTATGCAACCCTTCAGTTACTTGATTTTCAAGTGTTTTTATTACTGTATTTAAGTTAGTTTTATCAATCCCAACTTCTTCTGGATTACCTATTATACCGCCAATTATCATATCAATTAATCTTTTTATAGTTTTAATAATGTAAAATTTCCTTTAAAATTAAAGTCTTCAAATAATCTATTTTCTTTAAGAGAAGTGAAATCTTTCAAATTGTATAGATGAAAAAAATCAATAGAAAAGTGTACACCATGTGTAGTATTTATTTATTTTTTAGAGAAAAATAAATTAAGACGTTAAAATTAAAAAAAATGAAAGGGATATTATTTTCTTGTAGTAAAAAGCCCAAAGCCTGCGATATTCTCATATTGTATATCTTTGAAATTGTATTCATTTAACAATTTTTCCCAATGTTCTTTTTTCTTAAAAGCAAAACAACATAAACCACAGAAAGCAATACATTGCCATGATGCGCGATTCCATTCACTCAAGTAAAGATATCCCTTAGGTTTTAAAACACGGTATAATTCTTGAATAGCTTTATTTTGACCGTTTGTATCATGCACCTCATGAAGAACTGAAGAAACATTAACTATATCAAATCTATCATCCTCAAACGGTATCTCGGTCGCAGAACCATATTGAAATGTAGTTTTATCTTCAACTTTTTCAATTTGGGCATTATTTTGTACAGTATCTAAGGCATTTCCGGAAATTGCTAGTTTCGAATAAACATCAATTCCAAATAAATGCCCTCCATTCTTTAAAATTTTAGCAATCTTAATTGCAGTTCTTCCAGTGCCACATCCTACGTCTAAAATCTGTGGATTATCAATTTCGTCTAATGGTTTCATTCTAGCAATTAAATCAATTTTTGGTATTTTTCGCAATAACATAAGATTCATCATAATCATTCCGATACCTGGCCACAAAAATACGAAAACAATAGCTAATCCTGAAATTATTAGAATTATTTGCAATACACCATCTATAAAAAGTCCATAAATAATGGCAGATAATCCTATTAATCCTACGATATTGAATCCAATAATTAGATTCTTCACATACCATCCATATTTAGGTTTTTCTTCCATCTTAATTTCCACCTAGATCTTAATAAAATTATATTGTTTATCCTTCTTTTCAGTTAATTTGAAGAACCCGTTGGAAGTTATGAGATTTATAATTTCTCCTTCACTCATATGATGATCATCAATGGAAAGTGTTGAATTTGGTTTTAATACTCTATAAAATTCTTTTAATATATCAATTTTATTAGGGATGCCATGAAGTACGTCAAAGCAAATAATTTTGTCAATAATTTCATCATCTAATCCAGTAGCACAATCCGTTTGAATTGTTTCAATATTAGTATAGCCCTTTTTTCCTGCTCTTTTTCTAACCTTAATAAGAGCCAAAGGATGAATATCCGCAGCAAAAATTTTGCCATTTGGTCCTATTTCTTCAACAGCTGAAATTGTGTAGCTTCCTGACCCACACCCATAATCTAAAACTATATCTCCTGTTTTGACGTGGGCTTTTCTAATTTTTTCTAAAGGAGGGTGAAATTTATCACGAATTTTAAAGAAAAATGACATAAATCTAAAATCAAGATTTGATTGTTTTTTATTCTTCTTCAATTATATCATCACCATTTTCTTCCTGAATTTCATCAAAACCACCCCCAAATGCTTGAAATAGTTTTACCGCGAAATTTTTCAATTTCGTTGATTTCATTAAACCAAGACCTTTTCTAATATCCCCGAATACCAAGATTAAATCTCCCGAGTTTATTTTGAAGATCTCTCGAGCGTCCTGGGGAATAACAATTTGTCCTCGCTCACCAACTTTTGAAGTACCAAAAAAAAATTCGTGGTTTCCTTTTTTTTTTATATCATTTTGCATGCTTTTAGCCAATCCTAATCCCTTATTCAATTCTCCAAAAATATATAAATTATCTTTAGCCTCAATTCCAAAGGTTTCTCTAGCTTTAAGGGGTATTACAATTTGCCCTCGTTCACCAACCTTTACTGAGCCAAAAAAGTATTTTCCTTTCTTACCAGGAAATTCAGTTATTTTATTCACCTTTTCATATTCATATTGATATGATCATATAAATATGATCATTCTAATATGATCATACGAATCATACTATTTAAATATATCTCTTTTAATCGTTTACAAATAATATAATATTACAATTCTGATAGTAATTTTAAATGGAAATCTGTAAAGAATAGATAAAAAATAAGAATAAAAGCTATAATTCTATTTTAGATTAATGGTTAGTTTCTCCATATTTAATTTCCAGACTTTTTCTGGAGCTCTTTTACTTTCACTAGGTTTATAATCGGATTGAATAATATCTACGCTTTCTAATTCTCGTAAATGATAGTATAGGTTAGGTTTTTTTAAATTTTTAAAATCTCCCTTACCACACATTCCTTTACATTGATTTTCATCGGTATCTAGATTTTCCTTCGTATCTATAAGATATCTAAAAATTTCTTCAGAAGATTTAGGTCCTTCTTTTAAAAAATCAAGGATAACCCATCGAATATGACAATGTAATGCTTTAATATACTTTTCTATCTCATTAAGGGTAATCTCTTTTGTCATGTATCCTAAACCTTCAAAATTTTATAATATAAATATTTTGGAAATATTTAAATATATGGTTTGATTAGTTAAACCTACCATTTAACTAATTAAAACTTGTATCTAGGAAATAAATATTTAAGTAATAAATTATAAGAAAAGGAGGATAAAAATGAAAGAAAAACAATCAGAAGGGTGTACTTGTGATAAACCGGAAATTAGAGATGAATTTTCAAGGGGTTGTTGCTCTCTAAATCAAATTATTAAATGTCATGGTGACCAACCTGTAGATGAGCTTTTTAAGCATATTGAATTAACGAAAGAAGATTAAGGGAATAATTATATTTTAAATCGAACTATTCTAAAAGGTGAATATAATGATTGCAATAACTGTAAATAATGTATCTAAATATTTTGATCCCCCAAAACGAAGCAAAAAAAGAGGTATGGGGTCAAATGGTCCTCGAGAACCACATTCTACCATTCGAGCTGTGGATGATGTTAATTTTACAGTAATGAAGGGTGAAATATTTGGATTTTTAGGTCCGAACGGTGCAGGTAAAACAACAACCATAAGAATGATGACAGGTGTATTAAACCCAACTAAGGGAAAAATCACTATTTTTGGGAGAGATATTCGGAAGAACCCAATTGCTATTAAGCAAGTAACTGGAAATGTACCTGAAGAAGCGAATGTATATTTCGAGCTCTCTGGATGGCAAAATTTAACTCTAATAGGAGAAATTTACGGAATCTCCAAAAAAGACCGCATGAAACAAGCTGAATTTCTTCTTAAAAAGTTTGAACTTTATGAAAAGCGTAATTTGAAAGCAAGAAAATATTCAAAGGGGATGAAACAAAGACTATTACTATGTATGGCACTTATGAGTAATCCAGAAATTTTATTTTTAGATGAACCTACAAGTGGTTTAGACGTACAATCTGCTCGTATAATTAAACAACTGATAAAAGAATACAATGAAACGGGAGTTACAATTTTCCTTACAACCCATGATATGGAAGTTGCAAATGAATTATGTAATAGAATTGCTATTATTAACCAAGGAAAAATAATAAGTCTAGACACTCCTGAAAACTTGAAAAAGTTGACGCAGGAATATAAAGCAATTGATTTTTATTTTTCCGACGGAGTAGTTAAATCCGAAATTGCAAAATTGGACACTGTAAGAGAAGTTCAAGAAGTAAAAGAAGGCTTCCGTGTAATCGTAGAGGATATTCATGAAGCTATTTGTGAAATTGTTGATTTTATTAAGCAAAAAAATCTTATTATAAAAAAACTAAATACTCATCAACCAAAATTAGAGGAGGCATTTATAAAAATCATTGAAAGAGGTGGGAAAAATTAGGAAGGAATTCTCAATAGTTGAAAAATCAAAGACTAGTAATTTTTTAACACAATTTAAGAGATCTTTTATCATTACTAGAAAAGATCTGAGAGTTTATTATAATAAACCACCTGTATTAATTCAAGGTATCTTTTTTCCAATAATCCTGTTTTTTTCTTTTACCGTTGGGAGAAATGTATCCCCCCTTTATCTAATATCTGGATTGATAACAATGGTTCTTTTTCTGACCTCAACCTCAATGGCTCCGATAATTTTACCATGGGAGACTATGCGTGGTACCTTTGAACGTTTAGTTACATGTCCAATTTCAATAAAGACAATATTATTAGGCAGTGTTTGGAGTTCATTCATATATGGGATGATATTCTCATCAATCCCATTAGTTTTAGGAATAATATTTTTATCAAGTCAGTTGGTTTTTAATTTTATTCTTATTGTATTTGCGATGATTCTTAGTGCCTTGGTATTTTCTAGTTTTAGTCTTATTATTTCAACTCCACCATCAAGTAGTCCGGGGAACACAATGGTTCTGCAAATTTTCATCAAATTTCCATTATTATTTATCAGTCCACTTTTTATGCCGATTAGTTCACTCCCCACTGCTGTTATCTCACCGCTTACATATTGCGTTGATATATTAAATATGGGTTTAGGAGACGTTAGTGCCTTTGGTACTTTTGGATTATTATTAGACATTGGAATTTTATTAGCTTTTGGATTTGGATTCCTATTTTTAGCTTTTACATTGCATCAGAAGACTTTAGAAAAGAGATTCAGGGGATAATGGAAAAAGCCTGAAAATATTGAGAAAATTAATTTAGTTCTTTTTTTTCATAATGCTACCTTATACTATGATTTTTAAGTTCAATTATTTCAAATTAAAAACAATTAGATCAAAAAGATCAGCTTTTAACTCATATTTTCCTTTTAGATCTGATTGGTCTAATATTTCTGTTAATTCTTCAGGTGTATATCCCGCATTTATCGAAGTTTTCCAACCAATTCTCATAAATTTAGGGATAAACCATTTCACTGTATGAAAAATCACTTTTGCTCCTAATCCTATATCTCGTCGACCATCAGAAATACAAAAAATTCCATTTGGTTTAAGAACTCTACAAATTTCGTTAATAATTTTCACTGGATTTTCCCAATGATGCAAAGTTCCATTTCCAAAAACAACGTCAAATGAATTATCCGGAAATTGGTGCATATTTTCAGCATTTCCATTAATATAAAAAACTTGATCTGTTACACCTTCTTTCTTTTTATTTTTATTTGCTACTCGAATCATATCTTCAGAAAGTTCAAGACCAGTAATTTTTAATGTTTGGTTTTCTTTAGCCATCCAAATTCCAATCCAACCTGGTCCAGGTCCAATCTCCAATATGTCTGAATTATCCTTTACGCTAAGCTCATTTAGTATGAATTTGATCAATCGTCGATATTCTCCCCCCATCTTTTTACATGCGTTACTATAGTCCTCTGCTGTAAAATCTAATTGATCTAATATTGCTTCACCTTCAGGGATTCTTGGAGAAATATTTTTGCTATTACTCATATATTTCACCTCTATTTTCTTTTATTTTAAATCTCATAAAAAATTTTAGATTAAATAATCCTCGAAATTTACTTAAAACCCTTTCTAAATCCTTAAAATTACCCAATATAGTATCTAACCTAAATTGAACTGTATTCTTATTCATAACATTTCATTTCTTCAAGATTTAATTTATATTTAATATCTAAGTAAAGAAAAACTGTTTTATATTTAAAGGTCTGTTTATTGTCAATGGTTATTGACACAAATTTTACATTAGAAAGTGTATTATGGGATGATAATGAAAGATGAAGAAAAAAATTCATTCATTACTAAAGAGAACGTAAATCATATTCAAAATTTTGGACTATCTGTTGAAGAAGCTAAAGTTTATTTATCTTTAATAAGACGTGGAACCCGTGGAGAAGTTGTGGGAAAGATAAAAGATGAGTTAGAGATAGGGAGAACAACGATTTATGCGATAATGGAGCGATTAAGTGAAAAAGGATGGGTAAATGCTGAGGAAATATCAAAAGATCCGAGAAGAATAAAATATGTCGCAAATACTCCTTTTGAAATATTTCGTAGAATAATACAAAATAATGAAACGCATCTAAAAGCGATGAAACAAAGCAGTCTTTTCATAGGGGATTCACTTGATAAGATTTATCAAGGGGCAAAAAAGCTGAACATTGATAATATACATTCAGGAGCATATAAATATTTAAAACCTTTATTAGATCAGAATTTTAAAGTTAAATCTGAAGTGATTGAGCATTCGGAAGATCCTGAATATAGACTATCTTATGATTATGAATTGAAAGGACCAAAGGGTATGCCTAAAGATTGTGGACTCATCATATTCGAATATAG
>JAEOTL010000147.1 GCA_016839845.1 Promethearchaeota archaeon | reverse complement strand
CTTCGATTTCCCAAATACAAAACTTCTCAAGCTGAACATTTTCATTATTCTCGATAGTCTCTTGATCGTGCTGATAACACAAATGATCAAAATATGCAACCCTTTTTTATATGATGGTTCACATAAGTTACTTAGAGTAAAAAACAAACGTTAGAAAAGTGAAAAGTGAGGGAATAAAATGGGTCAAGAAGAAAAATTGGAACATTCGATGGAAGCCTACAAAAACATCCGGGAATGCTTGAGTGGGCTGAACGAGATTATGAAGATGAGCTTACCAGAGAAAAACCTCTTTCGGCAATTGGCGATGGATAATTTAGAGAATCTTCACAAGAATGTGCTGAATGTGTTACGATCCGCGTTTTCTCCTCGCGAGGTCCGAATTCAGTTGCGGGAGTTGGAAGCAGACCAAAAGGAAGCCGAGGAAGTCTTTCCTTTTTAAACTAAATTCTTGTTTTTTAATGCTAATTTTTTACGTTCCCTTAAAACAGAATTTAGGCCATAAAGATTCAGAGATGTTTTTTGAATCTACTTTCCAAATCAGCAATTTCAGGAAATATTAAGATGTATGGAAAGTGTCTGATTTCAACGAAAATTCATTTAAAAAGTAACGAAAGACAGTTTACTGGCTTTTTTTTTATGACTAAATTGTATATAGAGTTTAAATTTCTATATCTGTTATGTCAAGTGATTTATAATCATTGGACAGGTCATTAAACCAAAATTTAAAATTACTATTAATCTCATAGATCTTCTTGATTATTGGGTTATTTTTTTGTAAATCTTCGAAGAATGAGACATCCATGGTGATAATGCATTCACATGTACATATTGCTGTTGCCAAAATCAGACAATCAATAGTATCGTTATGGATATGTTTTAGAAGTGAAGATAGTTCAATGATAAAGGGATTATTGATATAGGAGACTTTAGTTAAGCGAGAATCGTTTTCAATAGAATCTATTCCGAATTGAATATCTTGTGTTGTGATTTTGTCTCCTTGAGAAGAGAACTTTAATCCCTTGGCAGTCAGTTCGAATATGGAAAGTTCGGAATAATAATATTTATGAGAAGAGTCCGAGAGAAGGGTAATCATGAGGTCTTGAGAGATATTTTCAATTGCAATCTTGATAAAGGGGAGGAAGTAGGATGTATCAATTAAAATATTCATTTTTCATAATCCTCAGATAATTCCTCTTTAAATTGCTTCCATGCATGATAACTGATTTTAATTTTTGGCGGTGATTTCAGTATGGCATCTAAAGAATGAACTTTTCTTATAATCAATTGATCATTATGAACATATAATAAAATAGGTTGATCAGGTTCAAGCCCAAGTTTTTCTCGTATATCTTTTGGAGGAAAGATTTCTCCTTTAGAGCCTACTTTCAATATCATTTTCTCTGTAGAGGTAGTCATCATAAAATTATAGTCACTCGAAATATTTATATTTTTCGAGTATAAATGTTTTATTGAAGTAATGGGAAGGTAAATTCAGCGTCTGATTTAATAAATCTTCTAACTTTCTGGTTCCCAAAGCAAACCATAGTGATTAACATCAACATTAGGAAACTTGTCTTCCAAAATAAGTTTAAACCCAAAACGTTTGTAATAATCAACATTCTCTCGCTCTTGGGTATCTACAAAACACTTCATACCTTCTCTTGAAATATCCTTGAGCATAGCGTGCATTAATTTTGTCCCATATCCCTTTCTTTGAAGTTCTGGTTCAACTCCTATCCAAGTTAGGTGATAATGAGGTTCTTTCATAACATTTGCTTTTGTCTTCTCCGCAAATTCCATGCAAATTGCAGCTTTCTTTATAATCTTGGTTCCCAGTTTATATAATGCCTTTAAAGCTCCATTTTTAATCATTTGCCATAATGATATTTCATAAAAATCTGAATGAACCCACATGATAACGCCTTCGATTTTTGGTGATGTGGCATATGCTTTTCCAAACTTTAGAGAATTTTTAATTGAAATCGCGTGAAAATAGTGCGCTTTAGTGCGACGGATTTCTTCATCAGGCTCTATTGCAACTGCTAAAGACCAGTTAAGAAATGCTCTTTCTATTAGTTGCAAGACATATTTAAGATCTTGTTTAGTAATTTTATATAATTCACTTAATTCCACTTTCATTGGATCACCTACCAAAGAATATGTACAATAAAGTAATAAAATTTATTATATTACTATCCTCAATGTATTACGATCCGCGTTTTCTCCTCGCGAGATCCGAATTCAGTTGCGGGAGTTAGAGGCAGACCAGAAGGAAGCCGAGGAAGTCTTTCCCTTTTAATTTAATTTCTTGTTTTTAATGCAAATTTTTGAAAAAAATTATCATTCGAATTATTTACTATTTGCGATTTATTACTTTAATTTCCATAGCAATAGTTCCCCAGCCACCACATTTTAATCCTATATCAGAACAACCCGCTTTGTTAAAAAGCATTTCATTTGGATCTTGACCAGCAAACATTAATGCGTTTGCACCAGAGATTAACTTATCCATAGCAACCAAAGCCGAGATACAAATTCTTTTTGGGTTTAATTTAGTGATCAAGTTCCCAAATGCATCAAAGTAAAATTTATCTCCTACGAGATGTTGACTATTACAACCATGAGAGGCAATGACTTCTATTTGTATAGTCTTATTTACTAAATTTGGAGCTTTCTGAAGAATTTTGATATTCTTTGGATTTTCCATAAAAATTTTCAAATCTTCGTCACTATAACCTAAATTCTTTTTAATCATATCTAGAGCTTCTTTTGACATAATAAATACTTCCAATCGTTTTTAGAGTTAGTTTTTATGAATTATTCTAATATTTATATATTTTTTCAATCTCTAAAAGGAAGCCGAGGAAGTACTTCCCTTTTAACCTAATTTTTTGTTTTTAATGCTAAAACTTACTCAAGTTCTTGAAATTTTAAAAACATATGCATGTTCGCAAGGTTTTTCATTTGGAGTTTTTATTTTAAGACCAAAATCCGTTAGTTCCCATTCCAATTCTTTATCAACGCCTAGCATCTTAATGGATCTAATGTCCGATTCATCCATTACGTAATAATAACGTAACGCTTCATTTTGTCGTATTATTTTATAGGATTTCCTCAGGGTCTTAATTTTGAATTCTTCACCAGGCCATCCGAGAGTAATGGCATAAATTATATTATCCTTCACGGTAAATCTGATATCCTTAGCAGTATACTTTACTTCTGCGAATTCGCTGAACCCTCCTCCTCTAGCTAGTTTTGTTTTTCCCTCACCAGCTATAAACCATGGAGTTGTGTTATAAATTGCTTCTCCATTAACTTCAAGCCATTTTCCTATCTGAAGAAGGCAATTTTTCGCGGGGTCAGGAATTTCACCATTTGCTTTCGGTCCAAAATTCAGTAGAAGATACCCATTTTTAGATACCCGATCTACTAAATTATGAACAAGTGTGTCTCCTGATTTGTATCCCGCATCTTTTACATAGGACCATGCTCGTTGATCGTCAACTGATGAATCTGTTATCCATTTATAATATGTTAATTCATCAGCCCTACCCGACTCATAATCAAGAATTCCAACGCTTGGAGGTAGATTACGCATTTTGTAAGTTACGGCAACTTCCTTTCCCCACTCTTCAGCTTTATTGAAGTAATATGCAAGCATTTCTCTCTTGTATTTATCAGGAAGCTTCCCCAATCCAAAGTCAAACCATATGAGATCAGGCTTATAGTTATCTAAAACCTCAATTATTTTTGCTTTCCAATTATCAAGATATTCCTTACTTGGTTTAGCTTGATGAATCCATCTCCAAGGTAAGTTAATTTTTGAATCTACATCATGGATTGGTCCGTATAATCCCGAATATTCCGGATTTGAGGTATCAAAATTTTTTTTCCAGTGAGGGAAAAACCAGTGGTTCTCGGCATGATGAAAGGCTACCATAAATTTCAAACCCTGTTTTCTGATTG
>JAEOTL010000021.1 GCA_016839845.1 Promethearchaeota archaeon | reverse complement strand
TGTGGTATTCGTTAAGAGATTTAATTTTTACTTTTTTTTTCCGTACATTTTCAATAGCATCTACAACTGCCACCGCAAGCTGTAAATTTATAATCACAGGTATATTGTAATCTACAGCCATCCTTCGAATTTCATACTCATCCTCCATAATCGTTTTAAATTTCTCTTCGATGGTAGTTGGCATTGGAATATTAATTACCATATCTATATGACCTTCTTGTAGGCACGCCATTATATTAGGTTCTTTCCCAAATTCATGAATTTTATACAATCTTACTGCTTCGACTCCGTTCTTCTTTAAGGCTAACGCTGTATCTTCTGTGGCAAAAATTGTGAAACCTAAAGCTCTTAATTTTACTGCGAGAGGAATAATTTGTTTCTTCAACTCATCTCCTCCAACAGATATTAACACATTCCCTCCTTCAACGGGAATATTCATTTCTGTAGCTTCTAAAGCTTTTATTAAAGCGTCTTGAAAATCATCTCCTATTATTCCAATTTCACCCGTTGATGCCATCTCAACACCCAAAACAGGATCGGCTTTATCTAGTCTAACAAAGGAAAACATAGGGGCTTTTATTGAGACATAATTACCATAATCTAAATTCATTAATTTTTTAGGTATTTTTTTCCCCATTATTACTTCGGCAGCTAACCTCATTAAATTTATGCCCCTGGTTTTTGAGACATATGGCATACTGCGACTGGAGCGTAGATTACATTCGATTACAAATATATCCCCATTTTTCATTAAATATTGGACATTAAATGGGCCTTGGATTTTAAGGGCTAAAGCGATCTTTTTAGTATATTCCTCTATTTTCGCCAATACCTCTTCCTCAACTGTTTGGGGAGGAATTGCCATGGTTGCATCACCACTATGAATTCCAGCATTTTCTATGTGCTCAACAATAGCCCCAATTAATACATTCTCTCCATCAGATATACCATCACACTCAATTTCTCTAGCATTCGTAAAAAATTTAGTGATAACAACAGGATATTCACTTGAAACTGAAGCTGCTAGATCAAGAGTGTCCTTAAGAGATTTTTCATCATAAGAAACTCTCATAGCAGCTCCACTTAATACATAAGAAGGTCTAACTAAAACAGGGTAACCTACTTTTTTAGCAAATTTTAAAGCTTCTTCTTTATTCGTCAATACGTTCCACTCTGGTTGCCTTATCTCGAGTTGATCTAGTAAAGCACTAAACTTACTTCTATCTTCTGCCATATCTATCCGAGAACCATGAGTTCCCAGTATTTTTAAATTCGTCTTTCTAAAGAATTCAGAATATTTGGTGATTTTAGTTGCTAAGTTATTGGCTATCTGTCCTCCCGCAGATACTACGATACCAATTGCTTTTTCAAGTTCACATATATCAAGGACTCTTTCTCCAGAGATCTCATCGAAATAGAGCTTATCACTAACGTCATAGTCCGTTGAGACAGTCTCTGGATTGTAATTAATCATGATTGCTTGGTCAATGCCTAGTTTTTTTAACCCCCATAAGCAATTAACTGATCCCCAATCAAACTCTACTGAAGCACCAATACGATAAGTACCTGAACCTAAAACTATTACCTTTCTAAGATTTGAATTATTTTCTTTCTCAAAATCAATATCGTGCTCAGAAGCATTGTAAGTAAGATAGAGATAATTTGTAATAGCTGGCCATTCAGCTGCTAATGTGTCAATTCTTTTAACGAATGGATGAATATCTAACTTTCTTCTCATCTGCCTAATGAAAATTGTATCCACACCCATAATTTTGGCAATCTGTCCATCAGAAAAACCATATCTTTTAGCCCGTTCTAACCAATATGTTTTTTCAACATCTGATGTTTCTAATAGATTAAAATCTTGAAGTTTATGTTCAAGATCAATTATATTTTTCATTTTATATAGAAACCATTTATCCACTCTCGATAAGAGATAAATCTCGTCAATTTCGATGCCTTTTTTTATTGCCTCATTGATCCTAAACACTCTTAGATCTGTAGGGTTTCTTAAGGCATATTTCAATTCATTTATATCCTCTATTGGATCTAAATCATTAGCTACTAATCCTTTCATGCCAATATCAAGCATTCTAAGACCTTTCTGAAGTACCTCTTCAAATGTTCTGCCTATCGCCATTATTTCCCCAACAGATTTCATTTGAGATCCAAGTCTTCTATCAACTTTTTGAAATTTTGTTAGATCCCATCGAGGAATTTTAAGTACTAAATAATCCAGCGCAGGTTCAAAACATGCCGTAGTAATCCCTGTAATTTTATTTTTTAATTCTGGCAATGTATACCCTATCGCAAGTTTTGCTGCTATATAGGCTAACGGATATCCTGTTGCTTTGGATGCAAGTGCAGATGATCTTGAAAGTCGAGCATTGACTTCAATAGCACGGAACTCTTTAGAAAAAGGATCTAAACCATATTGAATATTACATTCTCCGATAATACCAAGGTTTCGTATAACCCTAATTGAAGCAGAACGGAGCATTTGATATTCCTCATTTGTAAGAGTTTGACTAGGACTAACAACAAGTGATTCTCCTGTATGAAGTCCAACTGGATCGAAATTTTCCATATTACAGTTAATAAAACAGTTATCTGCAGAGTCTCTAACAACTTCATATTCGATTTCTTTCCAACCCCATATACTCTCTTCAATTAATATTTGGTGGATTCTTGATTGAGCTAACCCTTTTTTAGCCATTCTTTCAAAATCTTTTAAACTGTTAACAATACCAGAACCTCTTCCGCCTAAAGTATATGCTACTCTGATCATACAGGGAAAACCAATTTCCTTAACAGCCTTAAGTGCATCACTATAAGAATTCACTGCTTTACTTTTGCACACATTAACATTAGATTTTTCCATAGCCTTAATAAATAGATCTCTGTCTTCGGTTGCTTCAATAGCTTCGATTGGTGTTCCTAATACGCGAATATTATATTTTTTTAATAATCCTTGTTCATGGAGCTCAACTCCAACATTCAGAGCAGTTTGGCCTCCAAATGTTAATAGAATTCCATCAGGGTTCTCTTTCTTAATGACTTCCTCCACATATTTGACGTTTATGGGTAATAAATAAACTCGATCAGACAATTCTGGATCAGTCTGAATCGTGGCTATATTTGGGTTAATTAAAATAGTTATAATTCCCTCTTCTTTAAGGGCTTTTAAGACTTGACTTCCTGAATAATCAAATTCTCCAGCTTGACCAATACGGATTCCTCCAGATCCTAATACTAAAGCCTTTTTTATAGATTTATCTAAGGGCATTAAGCTATAACTCCATTAACTCAATAAATTTATCAAATAAATATAAAGAATCCAAAGGTCCAGGACATGCTTCTGGATGAAACTGGACTGCAAGGATGGGTTTACTTTCATGAATTAAACCTTCATTAGTTTTATCATCTATATTTTTTAAAAATTCTTTAAACCCATTCCTTTCAAAATCTTTTACGCAAAAACCATGATTCTGTGAAGTAATATAACAACGATTAGTATTGACATTTATAACAGTCTTATTGCCCCCTCTATGTCCATATTTCAATTTATATTTAGTTCCTCCTGCGGCTATTCCTAGAATTTGATTGCCTAAGCAAATCCCAAATGTTGGGATGTTGTTCTGAATTAACTGTTTACAAACATCAATTGCGTTTATACACATATCAGGATCTCCTGGACCATTTGAAATAAATACACCATTGGGACTATAGCTCATAATTTTCTCATAATCATAATTATATGGCACTAAAATTATTTCAAGTCCCCTTGCTAAAAAATTTCTTAAGATATTAAGTTTCACCCCACAGTCTAATACCACAACTTTTCCTTTTGGATTTGGAGGAGAAAATGTTTGAACTCTTTTTGATGATACTTCACTTACTAAATGTCTTAGATTAGGATCTTCTGCTTTTTCAACGATCTCTTTCAATTTTTTAATATCTGGTTTTGCTCCGGATTCAAAAACGGCTAATAGGCCAACTTGAACACCTTCTTCCCTTAAAATTTTAGTTATTGCTCGAGTATCTATCCATTCAATTCCAGGTACATCTTGTTCAAGAAGAAATTCATCTAATGTTTTCATGGATTCATAATGACTTGGGTATTTGCAACACTCGTTTACTATGAAACCAGTGACTTTTATTGAATCAGATTCAAAATATTTGATGATTCCGTATTTGTCTTTTTCCCACCCCGGCACACCATAGTTTCCAACGAGAGGATGAGTCATGACGACAATTTGGCCTTTATAAGATGGATCTGTAAGAGTTTCATTATAACCTGCTCCAGTCATAGTGTTAAATACAAGTTCACCAGTGACTATTTTTGTCGCTCCGAAGCCAATTCCTTGAAAATAACGACCATCTTGGAGCATTAAAATTGCTGGTTTTTCTCCTTTAATAACCATCGACTAAATTTTAATATTTTCTCTTAATTGCTTAAAGCAAATATAAGAAATGTTTTTTATTAAAAGTAATTATTAATGGGTTGCATAACATCTTAAGAAATAGAGGGTTGGAAAACATGAAGAGTAGATGGAGGTTAGCTGTTCATCATCTAAAATCTTCAAGATCTAAAGAAAGGACATACTTTTGGTGATTTTTGATAATTGAATTAATAATTGAATCTAGATCGATATTTTCAAAGCTTTTCCACCAGGAGTATTTTTCAAGATTAATATTTTCTAATTCTTTGGTCTTTTGGGTAAAAATTATATTCCTTTCAAACAAAAGAGAAGGATCCAATATATTATCATCAGATTCTTCTATTCTTTTTAAATTTTGAAGCATGCATTCAAGTAAATCATCATATAACAATAGAGGGATATATTTTATTATCTTTGAACTGGTTTCTTTTAAATTTACAGCACGATTTCCTTCAATCTTTTGGAACCCTTTTAGAGATAGATCAAAAACTTCAATATCAATTAATTCAGGATGATATTCAGTTTGGCTTGTTTTTTTGAACTTTTTATAATAAGTGAATTGTTTGGTTTTATACATTTTTACGTTTTCCTGAGTACCTTTTACTTCAGTTAATATCGAGTTTTGTTCCATTCGTTTCCGACATATATCTCCAATTAATTCGCAATAACTCTTTGCAGCAGACACAAGATCTTCATCAAGGACTTTTGCTTTCACGATTGTATGTAAGTATGCTCTCAAGAAAGCAGAAAAATCTTCTTCTAAAGCTTGAAGATTTCCATGAAGAAATTTTGTAGCGTTCCACCATCTTAAAGCACGATCAAGAGTAAGTGATGCAATAAATTTCTCTCGTGAACGAACTTCAGTAAAATATAACAATTTTTCAAATCCTAATTGAAGAAATGGTGCGGGATTCACGATTACAGTAAGCTCTTCTGTTATAGGGAAAGTTATTGGCTCTTTAGGACGGATAAGAACTGATTTCTCTCCATTAAAAACACGATCTACTCTCATTGGTAATGGCATAATCGGGTTTGTTTTTATAGAGTCAAGTAAATTGGCCAAGTTCGGCTTGTTTTTATTTGTATAATCCGCTGGAAACACATCAATAAAGAAGAAAAAAGGTGCAGCATCAGATTTGAATATTTTAAATTTGTTTATAGGTTTAATGAGTATCACATTTCAATAGTTATCTTCTGAAAATACACATACAAGCATGTTTTTGGAAAAGTTTGTTAACATCTTAAGTTTGCGGTTTTGTGCCATAAATGTCAACAATTTAGTTGATTGAATTTTATAATGAAAAAATATTTTTAAGGCTAAAGGCAATTAATATTAATTGTTTAGATTTTGAAATATATTAAACTACTTTTGGTGTTAAAATTATTACTTTAAATGACGAAATAGAAGAGGCTTTATTAGAACAAGGCGCTGTGAGTGTAGGATTTGCAACAAAAGACTCACTTAAAGGAGGACCCGCTACCACTGATATGACCTATATCCTTCCTGAAGCAGAAACTGCAATATGTTTTGCTGTTCCATTGGATAAATCTAAAATAAAACCTTATTTAGGAAAAGATCTTCCAAGAGGAAGATTCGACCATGTTATCGATAATGGTGATGTTTACTTGAAAGCTTATAAATTTGCTAAAGTTGCTACGGACTTTTTAGAGGAAAAAGGATATAAATCAGCACCAGTAATTAATAATTTTAAATATCGTGAAGATGTTTCAAATTGGCGTACAAAACTACCACCGCTCCTTGCTCTTAGATTAGTAGCTGCTCGATCTGGAGTTGGTTCAATAGGTTGGTCTGGAAATATATTAGTTAAAGGACATGGCGCCGCTGTATTATTAGGTGCACTAGTAACCTCAGCAAAACTAGAACCTACAGAACCAATTCCTCCTGAAGAGTCTCCTTGTGATAAATGTAAGCTTTGTGTAAGTGTTTGTGCTTTTAGAATGTTTGATAAGAAAGAAGAAGATTCTTACACTCTTGGTGGTTATACATTTTCATTTTCAAAAAGAAATAACGTGGCCCGTTGTTATACTGTTTGTGGAGGTCAATCTGGTTTGGATAAAACAAAAAATTGGTCAACATGGTCCCCCGGAAGAACTTCATATCCCGTTTCTGAGGAAGATGCAGATCACACTTTTGCCCATCTATTCACTCATCCGGTTAAACAATTTAGAATTGAAGGCGAAGAAGGGAGTTATGGTGAATCAAAATTACTAAACGATGAAGTTGCTCAAGAGTATATCTCATCAGGTGAGGTCGCCTCAACCACCTTTACAGAAAATTTTATCTTGACATGTGGAAACTGTCAGTTAATTTGTACAGGAAATCACGATGAAACAGCAGAATACCATCGGATACTAACAAATTCGGGTTGCGTCGTAACCAAAAACGATGGTAAGAATATAATTGTGTCTAGTAAAGAAGCAAATGAACTTGAAAATACTGGGAAACTTGGTGATAAATATGCTGAAACTTCTGAAAGACGCCAATATATCGAAAAAGTAGTAACGGATATTTTTAAGAAACTTAGAAAAGAGCAACAAGAAGCTACTATACAGAATTTATAAGATTTTTCCTATGAAAAATGAAACTTTACTATCGAAGCGCTATTTATATTATTTATTAGGAATTTTATCCCTTTTTGTTGCTTTTCGCTCATTTACCCTCGATGGACCAAGAACTACAGCTCTGGTTTGGTATTTCTTCCCAGATTTGGACTTCGAAACCGGATTGACATACTTATCCTATGTTGGGGTAATTACTGGATTAGGGAGTTTTATTTCTATTTATTTCCAGAAATTAGCAGATAGGATCGGAAGAAAACCTCTGCTAATCTTTGTTAGTGTTGTATTAACTATTATGCCACTAATCCAAATTTTAACTGATTCTATTATCATTTTTACAATCACGATGTTTTTCCTCTCATTAGCAGCCAATGTGAATGTGTGGATGATATATATTAATGAAGAATCTCCAAAAGGGAAAAATGCAATATGGTCAACAATAATCTTAATTGTAGGAATAATAGGACCTGTAATTTTTTACGCAACTCGTTCTTTTTTCATTACCAATGATAAAACTTATACAATTTTGCACTGGAAAGGAATTTTATATCCTTCAGTAATAGCTGGTTCAATTACCACATTGATTATTTTTTTTACAATTAAAGAATCGTCTGCTTACATTTTAAGAGGGAAGTCAGGAGAAATGAATAAGTTAATTGATAATAACATCCCTCTCAAAAAAGGGATTAGAATAATTTTTAAAGATGAGAGAAAAAGGAGTTTTATTATGCTGCTTGTAATCTCAGTATTGTTTAGTATCGCCATAGGTTCAGGAAATCTATTAGAACCATATATGATGAACTATTCACAAATGTCTGCTGAAGAATTCAGCATGATTTCTATGGTAGGCTTATTTGGACTCATAGGTTTTTACTTTATAACAGGAAGATTAGCTGACCGATCAGGGAGAAGGAGTCTATTAATAATTTACAGTTTTTTATATCCAATCTCGGTAATATTACAATTTACCTGGGGGGCACATATTCCAGCCGACCAAATGCGATTTATTGTAAACATAATATTAAAAATCTTAGGAATGTCAACGCGTGCTGGATTATGGACCTTATTAATGGTTATATCAATTGAAGTAATACCAACTGAAGTACGAGGAGTTGGCAATGGCATTTTGGTGTTGCTAATGAACATAACAGGTCTAATGTTGGGAATTTCTACAGCACCTCTGTTTCCAATATTCGGTATTCAGCAGATTGCCCTTGTTTTAACTTGTTTTATGTTTCCTATCATTCCGCTCGTAATATTCTATATCCCAGAGAGTTATGGTACAGATTTGAAAACGGTGGAATAAACTCAAAATTTCTTTTTGGGATAATTGTTAATTAGAAATATTCAAAAAAACAACTATTACTCCTAGGAAATAAATTTTGCAATAGCTCTATATATTCTTGATTTATAGAAACAAAACCTAAATCTGAGAGTTCCATGATTGTTCTAAATCCAGTGACTAGTTGTCCAAAATAACTAATATCAATATCTATATCGGCAGGAATTTCTGATGTTTTTTTAAATTCTACACTGACATTTTTGCGTTCAGATTTCAGTTTGAATACCCCATTATTCCAAAGACAAAAATCATCATGAATTTCAAATGAAATAGAAAAATCATCAATAGGATATTCTAAGTTTTCTAATACAGTTTTAACATCTGTGATCCTTAGAAAAGTATTATCAATTATTTTACGTTTTAATATTCGAGGAGTTTTTAGGAAATCAATTATAATTTCATTCACAGGAAAAACCCCTGCTATATATTCTCGTTGATCTTTGTAAGTCCAGAGGAAATTAAAAATTGTTTGTTTAGCCGTTTGATTGAGCCAAAAAGCTTCTCTTATAACTATGGTCTTATCTGGGTGTTCTACCCATACATCACTACCAATAAATGCACTTACACTAGGAAAGTTAATAAACACATAACCTACGGGTCGATTCTCATTATAACAAATAAATTTATAATTATGCTTAGCATATCTTTTCCAATAATCTACATCAGGTCTTTTTGCTATATAATCATAATTGAAAATATTTTTATCATAAACAATTCTAATATCATCATTTATAGTTTCAACTTCCACCATGTGATAATTTGTTTCCTGGTGCTTAATGTCAGAGATTTTAAAGTGGTAATAAACAATCTCATCAACTAATTTATATCCTAACCTTTCATAAAAGGAAGGTTTAGCTGGAAATAATACAGAAATAGGGACATGATTTTCATGCATGTATTCAAATTGTTTTAGCATTAGTTCTCTAACTATTCCACGATTTCGATATTCGGGTTTAGTTGCAACCCATCCAATTCCAAGCATTTTAAAGTCTTGAGATCGCATTCTGATCTCGTAAGGATGTATTCCTAAACCTGAGACTAATAGTTCCTCATCAAATGCACCATAAAACAAATCCATCGAATCAT
>JAEOTL010000004.1 GCA_016839845.1 Promethearchaeota archaeon | reverse complement strand
AGTTTGTTGCTTAACTTTTCCTGCTTTAGTTAGCGAACCATGAGAACCAGGCATTTTTTACTAATCATCTCTATTTGATATTTATACTATGAATATAAAATATTTTCAAATTCTTAAATTTTGGCATATATTTCCTTACAATAAAGATCGGACTCCAATTTTTTATTAAATTTATAATTTTTATCTAAAATTAAACGATATCTTATACCACATTAAATTATGTCTGATAAAGGATTGGAAGAAGAGAAAGATGGAGAAGATAAAGAAAAGATATTATATAGTACTAGTAAAATAGTCTGTTTTGCATGTGGAGAACAAATAGAAAAAGAAACAAAAATCTGTCCTTATTGCAAAATAAATATAATGTGATAATTTCATCCATATATCTTAAAGTAAATGAAATATTACCTTCTATACTTTTATAAATATTTGAATAAATGTAATTCTATGAGCTCTGGGAATCGAAGCACACAGAATAAAGGTTTATTACGTGTATGGGTTTTTTGCTTTATATTAATTACATCACTAGCTGTTATCTTATCTTTATTAGTTGACCCTTTCTGGTGGATTTTACTTCCCTTGTCATTTTCCTTATTAATTTTACTCCAACTTATGTCTCGGTATTTCTGGTTAGAGAAAAAAGTATGCCCTCGTTGTAATACTCCTACTGGAAAGTATAGCGAATTTTGTAGAAATTGTGGGCTCAGATTGTTTTTCAAATGCATATCATGTGGAAAATATATGCGAGCTGGTGCTCAATTTTGCGATAATTGCAACATTGAACTTGAACATACTGAAGAAGAAAGAGAGATTTTCGAGTATCCTATTGTAGAGAAAGGTTCACCTCCACCAGAAATACCTAATTTTTGTACAACCTGCGGTGCGGAAGTAAAACACACAGGAGTTATTAGATTTTGTGAGGAATGTGGAGCTAAGTTGAAATAATTTTTTTGCAGTAGATAGATTTCTACTCACTTCATCTTCTGTATACGAGTGTATCAAAAGGAGTAAAAAATAATTAAAAATTCTTATAAACTGAGAAGACTTCTTTTTTCTTAATCGAAATTTAAAATTTTTTTAGACTATAATAGGTAAATCCTCTTGTTTGATGGTGTTCACAAGGATATAATTCGAGCCATTCAGCTATTTAGTGATGGGAAGGAAGAATTAGCTTTACAAACTCTAGATAAAATACAAGAAAAAGATAATTTGAATCCTGAAGATAACCATTACTTTCAATTTTATAAAGCATACAGTATATATTTTTTAGGAAGAGTTCAAGATGCCCTTAATATAGCAAATCAACTCTACGAAGATAGCAGCAACTCTAAAAATCCATTATTTTTAATTGATGCAATCCTTCTTAAAACCAGCATAATGTATTTACAAGGAAGGTTAGCTCAATCAAGGGAGAATGTTGCAGATTGCGAAGAATTACTTAAATCTGCTCCCCAAGAACCACTTGAAGAATATAAGATGAGAAAATCATTTTACTATTTTTTGAAAGGTTTTTATTTCTTTATAGAGAGTGAATATGATGATGCGATAGAATATCTAGAAAAAAGTATAGCAATTATGGAACAGCATCCTGAGATTCTTGTTAGAAATTCCCATATCTATGATATACTAGGTTCATGTTACGCTGAAAAAGGTGAATTAGAAAAAGCGTTAATATTTCATGAAAAGTGCTTGAAACATATAAAGGGGAGTAGTGTTGTAGCCAAAATGACAAAAGGAGGTACATTGAGTTCTATCGGATATCTGTACTATCAAAAAAACAAACTTGATCAAGCTATTAAATATTTTGAAGAATGTCTACACTTGTTAGAAGAGACTAATGCTATTATGTTTTTAGGTAATAGGGTCTACATCTTCTTAATACCCCTTCTTTTAGATCAAAAATCCCCTAAAATAGCAGAACAGTACCTAGAACGGCTTAATCAATATAATAAAAAAAACAGAATCCCTGGAAATATTAGAATTTATAAATTATCTAAAGCTCGAATATTAAAATATAAGAATAGAACACGTGATAGAGCAGAAGCTGAAAAAATTTTAATAGAGTTAATCGAGAAGCATGATTCTATAATGGAAAGGGGAAATCGAGTGCTTTCAGAGGAATTTAGATCTGTACCAATTGAATTATGTGATTTATATCTTGAAGAATTACAAACTACCCAAAATTTAGACATTTTGAAAGATATTGAACCATATATAAATAGACTACTTGAAGATGCAGAGCGTACAAAATCTTATTCCCAACAAGCGCAAACATTCTTACTCCAAGGTCAATTAGCTTTAATACAGATGAATATGGGTGATGCTAGGCGATATTTAACTAACGCCCAGAAGATTGCTGATGATCATGGTCTTCAACGGTTAGCTCATGCCATTTCAAGTGAGCATGATAAGTTATTAGAACAGTTAGCAGAGTGGGAAAATTTAAAAAAGCAAAAAGCACCAATTTCGGAACGAATGAGCTTAGTTTCATTAAATAATACTATAGGACGTATGCAAGGGAAACGAGCAATAGAATTAGCTGAATCTATAGATGAAGATTCAATGCTACTCTTGATCCTTGGAGAAGGAGGTGTTTTATTATTCTCATATCCCTTTACTGATGAATGGAAATTCGATGAAGAGCTTTTTGGTGGATTCCTAACTGCTTTTAACTCAATTAGTGATGAAATTTTCTCTGAAGGGCTCGATCGTGTCAAGTTCGGGCAACATACTGTTCTCATGGAACCTGTAGAAAAATTCTCAGTTAGCTATTTATTTAAAGGAGAGTCATACATTGCTAAGCAAAAATTAACTAAATTTGTTAATCACTTACAAAAGAATACTTCAATACAACAAACACTTGATAAATTTTTTAGAGCAAGCCAAGTTCTTGAAGTTAAAGATTTTCCTTTCCTCGAATCATTAATAAGAGAAGTATTTTTGAGTGAAAGCTCTATATTGGAAGTGTAAGCACTGTTTATAAAAATTTACAGATTCATTAATACCTTAACTCAATCAATAAAACCTTAAACAATAGAATTTTTTTCTTCTTATACATCAAAAATGGTGAAAAAAACAATTTCAGAAAAGAAAAAAGAAATTTTTAACAAAGGAAAAGGGCAACGTAAATCCATTTATCCTTCTAAACCAAGAGTTCCTCCCTTAGAAGAATCAAAGTGGGATGATGATGCTCGAAATTTGATAGATGGGTGGCGAAAATTGAATAATACTAAAGGAGTCATAAATATTTTGGCCACCATGGCAAATTATTCGAAATTATATAATCGATGGCGTGTTTTCGGTAATCACGTTTTATATAAATCGTCACTTCCTATTAGAGATAAAGAGATCCTCATCCTACGTACAGGATGGCTCTGTAATTCTAAGTATGAATGGGCTCAACATAGCCTTATCGCAAAAAGAGTCGGAATAAGCGAGGAAGAGATATTACGGATTAAAGAAGGACCAGATGCTGAAGGATGGAGTTCTTTCGAATCGACATTACTTCGTGCTGCTGATGAATTATATGTCGATTCATTTATAAGCGATTCCACATGGGAGGAGCTTGCTAAAAAGTATAATACTCAGCAACTTTTGGATGTGGTTTTTACGGTTGGGCAATATAGTTTAACCGCTATGGCACTCAACTCTCTTGGTATACAACTTGAAAAAGGAATGGAAGATTTTCCAGAATTTTGAATTTGCCAACCAAATTATTAATTATTTTTACTTTTACTCTTTAATTAACCTCAAATAGCATCATTCATTAGAAAAAGATATAAATTCTACAAATTCCTTAAGAATTTATATTACCAAAGGGGACTTGGTGTAGCCCGGTGGCACAGCAGGCTCCAGATCCTACAAGCAAAAGCTGTTCCGTGGACACCTGTCGGTCGGGGGTTCAAAATGGAATGATAAAATCGTGTTCCATGAAATTCCCTCAGTCCCCATCTTTTTCTCGTTTGCTACAAGAACGAACTATAAAATTCAGTTAAGGAAAAAATTTAAAGTTTACATTTGAAAAAAGTGGGAATTACTAAGTAAGGAAAACGGTAATTAGAGATTTTCCAATCTTTCTTGTTCCTTTTGTTTCTTTTTTTCTAACTTTTTCTTTTGTTTTTCTAGCTTTTTTCGTCTTTTAGCTTCTTGTTTTGCTTCCTTTTCATTTTGTTTTCTTTCTTGTTTCAACCTTTCAAGTTCCAGTTTCTCTTTTTCAACGGCTTCTATTTCTGCTCTCTCCTTTTCTACTCGTTCCTTTTCTAATCTGATCTCTTCTTGTCTTTCTCTTTCGATTTTTTCTATTCGAGCTTTTTCCGCTTGTTCTTGCTTTAATATTTCTCTCTCTTTCCGTTCTCTTTCTACCCGTTCTCTTTCTTTTCTTTCTTGTTCTCGAAGTTCACTTTCCTTTTTTTTCCTTTCTTCTCTTTCTTTTCCTTCTTTCTCTAAGCGAATTCTTTCTAATATTTCTCTTTCTTTTCGCTCTTCTTCTTCGATTTCATAAAGCCAAGTATCTACTTTTTGCTTTAGTTCCTTTTTTTCTTTTAATGACAATCCAAGATTAGATTCTTTTTTGATATAGATGTTAGCATATTTACTCATTTCCCATATTTTTGTTTGATGTGTCGTGGTTGCACTAACTCCTATTTGTCTCATGCTCTCTCTAGCAATTTCAAAAGCCTGTCCAATAGATCGCATCTCAAAATGTCCTTCAACCAACTTCTTTAAATAAATTAGAATTTGTTTAATATCAGCTGCAGGGGGATTGGGTAATGGTTTAAATTCAACTTTTTCAGATTTTAATGTTTCAAGCTCAAATTTTTCTTGTTCATATTCAGGAGTTACCGAGGTTTTAACATCAAGACTTTGAGAATCATTTTGTTTAAGATAATTGACGTGTTGTACTATTTCGTGGGGAACAATAGGTTCCGTTTTTGCTTTTCTCTTAAATTGTATTGGCCAGCTGGCAAATGCATAGAGACGGTCTTCTGCAGAAGTAAAAATAGAATGTTTAGATGACTTCTTTTTAGTTAATTCTCTTTCTTCGGGGGATATTTGGGTGATATCGGAACTTATTAAGTTTGAAGCGTTTTCTAGTATTGAGAATAGATACATTGGATCAAACTCCAAATTGGAATAAATACTTTTCAAAGAATTAATCTTACTCTCAATTATCGTGAGATTTTCTGGAGATAATGTTTCTTCTAGCTGTTGATCTGCTGCGAACACAATTCCGTTTAATCCTGCTACCGAGTCCAAGTAGGAAAGATCAGATTTTCCTTTCATTTTATCAGAAATTAAAATTTGATTGTAAAAATCCCAATGAGTACTCAATAGCATATGACCATCTCTAGCAATTTGATAAGAATCACTATTATGGATTGTTTCCATCATCTCTAAGAATATATCCTTATGGGGTATGAATACATTTCTCATTAAAGCGCCCTTTATGAAAGTTTTATGGTTCTCTGATTGATAGGATAAATCAATTGGAATTTTAATCACTTTTTCAGCAATTATAACATCTTGGTCATCCTCTAAAGTAACATCTGCAGATGTAGCCATATGGTCATAAGCGAAGTCAGAAAGTATCAATCCTGTTAAAATTCTATTATCAGTAATATATTTACCAGATTCTAATTCAAATTTTAAAAAATAATATCCTAAACCAAAGAGGTATTGAAGTGTTCCTCTTCCAATCTCAATGGAATAGTCATAACCAGTGAAAAAGATGACGGTATCAGTAATTATTCTCGATACCTGATGATGAGCATACATTCCTAACGTGGGATAGCCTAACAAATCACCCCAACTGGGTAACATAAATAAGGAATTGCAAGGGAACAGTTTATTTTCCATTTTTTGTTTTTCAATTCTTTCTTTTTCAAATTTTT
>JAEOTL010000474.1 GCA_016839845.1 Promethearchaeota archaeon | reverse complement strand
TAATCAATAGAGTATTTACAAATTAAATCCTATCTACATTTTTTTATTAGATTTCGAACCTTTTTTCAAATTTATTTACATTGAGGAATTTTAGAATAACTTTTTTTTATCTTTTGATTAATTATAGATAAGAAGTAAACAAAAATTATTTTGTTACTTATGGAAAAGAAACCAATTGCCATTGCTTGCAGAATGGATTCCGAAAGGGCTATCAAACTCGCAAAACAAATTTTTGAGTTTCTAGTTCAAAAGGGAGAAGTTGTTTATTTAGAGACGAGAATTGCCCCCAAAATATTCCCTCATAACGGTATGGATTTGGGTGAAATGAGTTCTGCAAATATTAAGTTTATTGTTGTTGTTGGCGGGGACGGATCAATACTACGTGTAGCGAATGGCTTATCTCAGCAAGATCCTCCACCAATTTTGGGGGTTAATATTGGTTCAATAGGCTTTTTAGATGAATCCAATGAAAGAACGGTTTTTAAAGATTTAATTAAGGTTTTAAATGGTGAATTTGAATATGAAACCTGCTCAAAAATCACTCCTTACTTAGTTAAAAACTCAGATGAGATACAGTTAAGTAACGCTTTAAACGAAGTTCTAGTTGTTTCTTCGAAGAGTTCTAAGGTGTTGCAAGTTTCTATACGAATTGATAATATCTTTCTTAACCGCAGTTACCTTGACGGGGTTATAATTTCCACATCAACAGGATCTACTGCGTATAATCTAAGTGCCGGGGGTGCGATTGTGACACCAAATATGGAGATTATGCAGATAACACCTCTAAATAGTTTTGCGGGATCTGGGCTTAAACCAATGATACTACCAATCGATTCTGAAGTTGAAATCCAGCTATTACGACCTCGATTAGATGGAAAAATAGTTATTGATGGCCAGAGAACCATTAAGAAAATTCCACCTAATTCTAAAATCAGGATTCGTAAATCGAAATCACGAACAAAATTTATAAGATTTGATAAGAGTTATTATTCACGTTTAAGGAAAAAAATTCTCTCTACCGTGAGAATACCAATAGATGATTCACCAGAAGAATAGTAGTATGAAATCTATATCCCCTATATTTATTTTTGATACAAATATATTCCTAACTGGAATTGATTTTACTTTATTTAGTGGAATTATCTATACCACTCCCTCAATCATTGAAGAAGTGAAAGTTAGCAAGTACAAAGATAAAAACCGTAATATTCTGAATAAAATAACTGCAGCAATAGAAAATAAAAAATTGGAAGTAAAAATTCCAAAAGAAGTATCTATCAGAAAAGTCAAAGATATTGCAAAAAAAACCGGAGACTTGAAAGCTCTATCAGATGCGGATAATGGATTAATTGCATTGGCTTGGGAATTGATTGAAAACAATCATGAAAATGTAACAATGCTTACCAATGATTATTCTATTGAGAATGTCTGCTCGGAGTTAAACATCCCATTCTCACCCTTATTTAAAGAGGGAATAAAAAATAAAATTCGATGGCAGGTATATTGTGTAAATTGTGGAACTATTCATAAAAGTAGTGAATTAAATGAATTCTGTGAAAATTGTGGATCTAAATTAAAGAGGAGACCTCGCGCTACTAGATTAAATTAGTTGTAATTATATAAATTGAATCATATATTATGATCGAAGGTATATAATAAAAGGATAAATCTCAACTATGGGTATTAAAATAAATGAACTAGTTAATGAAGTAAAACGAACAATAACTTTTGAAAATCTTTTCAAGAAAGAGATAGCAATCGATGCTTTTAACACGATTTATCAGTTTTTAGCAATAATACGCCAACGGGATGGAACCCCTTTGAAAGATTACCAGGGAAATACAACCTCGCATCTTTCCGGATTATTTTATAGAAGTATAAATTTTCTTGAGCATAATATTAAACCTATTTACGTTTTTGACGGTAAGCCTTCTGAGTTAAAGATGGATACTATAAAAGAGCGTAAAAAAATTAAGGAAGAAGCGCATCAGAAGATGGTTGAAGCTCAGGATGCTGAAGATTTTAAAGAAGCCAAAAAATTTGCTCAATTTACTTCTAAACTTGACGAGAACATGGTTGAGGAAAGCAAAAAATTGATTGAGTCTATGGGAATCCCAATTGTTCAGGCCAGTTCTGAAGGAGAAGCTCAATCTGCATACATGGTTGAAGTTGGAGATGCATGGGCATGCGCTTCTCAAGACTATGATACGCTGTTATTCGGAGGACAACGTTTATTACGTAATTTTGCGATCAATCGTAGTAGAAAAGTAAGGGATACAACTGTTACATTGGATATAGAATATGTCTCCTTATCGAAATTTTTAGATACCCAAGGTATATCTCGAGAGCAATTAATAGAGATGGGAATCCTTATTGGCACCGATTTTTACCCTGGAATTAAAGGAATTGGTCAAAAAACCGCTTTAAGTTTAATTAAAAAATATGGTTCATTAGAAAATATTTTAAAAAATAAAGTTCAAGCTGGGGGTAAAGAAATTCAATTAGATTATGCGATAATAGAACCGATTAAGAATATTTTTTTAAATCCTGATGTTAAAAAGGAATATAAATTACCAAAATCCAAGAAGATCAACTTTGAGAGAATTGAAGAATTATTAGTGGAACAACACAATTTTTCAAAACAGAGAGTTGAAAATGCATTGGAACGATTGAGAAAATTGGATTCGAAGAAGACCCAAGTTTCGCTAGATGATTTTCTTAAAAAAAGTTAATGTTTAATTTTTAATAATGGAAAAACTTTTACAAAATTAATTATTTTAATTAGTAAATAAATTAGATCACCATATAAATACAATATCATGACTTCAAAGGGCCCTGATGAAGAAGAAGAAACTAATATTCCAAGTGTAGTGTTACGAGTTCAGAAAGCTAAAAAAAGGGATATTGGGAAAAATATAATTCGCATTGATCAAGATACTATGGACAAACTACAAATTCAAACTGGACACCATTTAGAAGTTATTGGAAAAAAGCACAGTGCAGGTATTGCATGGCCAAGCTATCCCCAAGATAGTGGTTTAGGAATTGTACGTATAGATTCAAGATTACAAAAGAATATTGGTTCAAGGATTGATGACACGGTGGAACTTCGAAAGGTTAACGTGGAGACAGCTCAAAACATCGTTTTAGCACCTTCTGGTCTAAAAATACCTGATAATCCTCATTTTGAAAGTTTTGTAAAAAGAAAACTGAATAATTACCCAGTCACCATTGATGATTTTATCTTTATCTCGCTTGGAATCAGTCGAGAAATAACTTTTAAAGTCATAAATTTAAGACCTGGAGGAGTTTGTGTAATAGGCCAAGACACGGTTCTCAATATCAGTGAAAAAATAACTGAAGATGATGAAGCGAGTACTGGTTATATAACATACGAAGATGTTGGAGGATTAGATAGAGAAATTCAACGAGTTAGAGAAATGGTTGAATTACCCTTACGGCATCCTTCATTATTCAAACGATTGGGGATAGATCCTCCCAAAGGTGTGTTACTCAGAGGTCCACCAGGTTGTGGAAAGACATTATTAGCTAAAGCTGTAGCTAATGAAAGTGAGGCGCATTTTATCTCAATAAATGGACCTGAAGTCATGAGTAAATTTTATGGTGAATCTGAAAAGAAGTTAAGGAAACTCTTCATTGAAGCTGAAGAAAAAAGCCCATCTATAATCTTCATAGATGAAATCGATGCTATCGCACCAAAAAGAGAAACAGTTACTGGTGAAGTAGAACGAAGAGTAGTTGCCCAACTGTTAGCTCTCATGGATGGGTTGCATGGTAGAGGAAAAGTAATTGTTATCGGTGCGACCAATAGACCAAATAGTTTGGATCCTGCTCTCAGAAGACCAGGCAGATTTGATCGTGAAATTGAAATAAAGGTACCTAATGAAAAAGGAAGGTTGGAAATCTTTCAAATTCACACGAGGAACATGCCTCTTGATAAAAAAATATCGTTAAAAGAGTTTGCTCAAATTACTCACGGATTTGTGGGTGCTGATATTTCTGCTGTGTCTAGAGAAGCGGCTATGTCAGCTTTACGCAGATATCTACCAAAAATAGATTTAGAATCAGAAATAATCGATCCGGAATTATTGGAGCAGATAAAAGTAACACAAAACGACTTTGGGGAAGCATTAAAAGAAGTATTACCCTCTGGAATTAGAGAGGTATTTGTTGAAGTTCCTAATGTGTCCTGGGAAGAGGTGGGGGGTTTGGATGATTTAAAACAAAGATTAGTCGAAGCTGTAGAATGGCCTTTATCTAATCCAGCAATTTTTTCTCGAATGGGAATTACGCCCCCAAAGGGAATTTTGCTTTATGGACCTCCTGGTTGTGGTAAAACTTTACTTGCTAGAGCAGTTGCAACTGAGAGCAAAGCTAACTTTATTTCGATTAAAGGTCCAGAGTTATTATCTAAATGGGTCGGGGAAAGCGAAAAGGCTATTAGAGAAGTTTTCAGAAAAGCAAAAATGGCAGCTCCATGTATTATTTTCTTTGATGAATTCGATTCAATAGCTCCGAGTCGGGGCAGGCATACATCAGATTCTGGTGTTTCAGAAAAAGTACTCTCTCAATTTTTAACTGAATTAGATGGGTTAGAGGTTATGAAAGATATTGTTGTAATCGCCGCCACAAACAGACCTGATATCTTAGATCCTGCTTTGATAAGACCTGGCAGAATTGATCGTATCTTATTAGTCCCTGCACCAGATGAAACAGCAAGATTAGAAATCCTTAAAATATTTACAGAGGGCATGCCTCTTACAGCAAACATAGATATTGAGAAATTAAATGAATTTACAAAAGATTTTTCGGGAGCTGACATTGAGACATGGTGTCGGGAGGCTGCGATGATTGCTCTGAGAGAAAATATACGAGCGAGAAAAATAACACTCGATCATTTCAAGGAAGCAAGAAAAGATATTCATCCAACTATTACAAAGGAGATCATGGATTGGTACGATAAATTTGGGGCAAAATTAAAAAGCAGAAGAATTGAAGAATCAAAAGAAGATCGTTTGTTTGTTTAGGATTCACAAAATTAATTAGAATGAAAGGATTATTACTGGTAACATACAATTTTATAGGTGATATATGTGGAATCTCATAGATGGAACGAAAAACCCGTTTTGAATCTATTAATTGATATTCTGATCAAAAATAAAGGAGAAATTTTAGATAAGCGTTTAGAGGAACTTTTAAAGAAGGAATTCCCTTACATAAACAGTCTTATTTTAGAGGAATTGTTCATGAAATTAGAAAGCATGAATGTTATTAACGTATTCCGTGTTTCTAAGAACAAAAAAATGATAGTTCTTAATAAAAGGAACACTGCTATAAGAGACAGTGTAACTGCCGATGTGCTATAATTGTTTATCTTGCCAATTTAGACATACTTGAGTAAGGGAAAGATCTTCAGTGGTAGACTTATGCTTTCTTTCCCTAATATCGATAAAAACAGGATAATTTACGGCATTTCCCATTAGTAGCATCTCCCCAACACCTAAACTTGAGATCATATCGGCATACTCTTTAGTGATAGCTTCAGAACTATCCATAAGATGTTTTAAATCGTATGGGTTTTTTATATTTAGCACAAGTTTCGAATTACATTGAGAAAGCGCCGTAGTGCTTAATCTTTTTGGCCTTTGACTTATCAGGCACAAACAAGACATGAATTTTCTCCCCTCTCGTGCAATCATTTCTATTATTGGTTTGGAGATCGCTCTAGAATGAGCTGCTTCAGGACAGAATTGATGAGCTTCCTCAATTACTAATAAAAAAGGAGGGATTTTGTTTAACCTTCGCAGTTTAAACAAGCGATCACAAATATAATCCAAAATAATTTGCTTTTTTCTAATACTAATCTGTTTTTGCAGGTTAAATATGATGAGTTCATTTTTCCTCAGGATTTTTTCAAGGCTTGGATTTTCTTGAGACCCAAATAAAGTTAATCTCTCAAGATCAGAGAGCCAACCTATTAGTGCTTGACGAGTATTTTTATTTCCATCCGATTCTTTTTCGATTTCCTCAATTATATCGCTTATTGTATAAGCTCCTTTCTTGTCTTTAGTTCTATTTAACTTCTTAAGATACTTAGAAAGTTCCCTTATCTGAACGTTTGATAATTCTCCTTGGTATTTCTTGAATGAATAGATTGACATTTTAGGAACTGATATTTGAAAATAAGAAATATTGTGAACCTTTACCTTCTCTTTTAGTTCTGGGATGTCCTTGAGATACAAATATTCCCCATGGACATCGAATAAAATAATAGCAGGAGTACCATAATCTTCTTTTCTATTCAATAGTTCTTCAATGAGAATAGATGTAAGATAACTTTTTCCGCCTCCTGATATCGATAGGACAGCAAAATGCTTATTAAGTAAGCGATTCATGTTGATCTTAGCATCGATATTCATCACTTTAACTTTTCCTAGGTTTAAACCAAAAATATCATCGAAACCGATGAATTTCTTGAGGAGATCCTCCTCTACGATATATACATCTCTCCCTGGACTAGCGGGATAGGTCATCCTTCGAATTTTTTCAATTTCGCTTTTATCTTTGTTAGTAAATTGAATAATCCCTAGACACCTCACAAGAGCGATAACAAATTCAAAGTCATCACTGGGAAAAAGACCTTTTAAGATGTTAGGATTAGAATCATCATTATAAGCTTTAATAGTCAACGCATCTGCAAAATATTCATTCAATAGAATAATTTTGTCGATAATTCCGATTAGAAATCCTTCATTAGATTCAGTATAGACAAATAATCCCTTCTGTATGAATTTTCCGTCTTCTCTTTTACTTATAACAAAGGGGAAGTGAGAAACATCTGGAAATTGGAGATAATTAAAGACAGTTCCTACTTTTAGTGCCATACTATCTATCAGGCTTAAAAAGATCGATTAATGATTAGGTTTGAATTTATTAGAAAGCGAATTACCATAAAAAAAAGAGTAGTCCTTAAAATTACTAATTTAATAACAAAAAGAAAAGAAAATTTAGATTTATTTATCTTTTTCTAAAATCCCCATAATTCTTAGTATAAGGTAGTAACCATTCTTCCAAAAGTATATCATAAAAAGTGCAACTCCCGCTATTACAAAAAGACCTATCCCTATGAATAAAACCCAAGGTCCTGTACTTGAGAGAAAATCCAAAAGGGAAAAAGTACCTGAAGAACCACCTAACAAGTCTAATACTACAGCAACTATTACCCCGATAATAATCCCTATTAAGCTGATCAATAGACCTCCTGCCGCAATTTTTACGTCTGTACGATTCTTATACTTTTCTTCAAGCTCTCTCTTTTTATAGATAAATCTGATTAAGGATTTTGAAGATTTCTTAAAAAGGCCAAAGAAGAAAACTAATACAAAAAATATTCCGGCTAATAATCCACCAATGATTGCAATTTGATACCCTAAATTTAATCCTAGGAATGTTTCAAATTTTCCAGTTGGTCCAATAAGCCAATCAGCAAGGCTCCATACAGCTCCTCCAAGTGTAACCAAACTAGCTACAACAATTAAGATATAAAATACAGAGGCTACTATTCTCCGGCTTTTTTTTTCTTCACGTTCAACACTCGAAGCTTCATATTCCATTATTGTCTCACACTGATATGTTTTCTATTTTCTTGTATGAATTAGTACTATTTCTGATTGAAGAAAGAATAACAATATAAATATATAAAATTGATGATTAAGGAGTAGATTCATTCATTATCTGGTATAAGTACTAAATCAGAGCATTAAGTTTTTTATATAATTCGTTGTCTTTGAAATGGGTATAAAGCTCAAGTGAAAATTGATATAATTTTTCATAGCGCTTCCAGTTTTCTTTATTAGTTTTCCATCTTTTATCTACTTTGCACAATGATTCTGCGGCTTTTGCGATTTCAGGAAAGATTCCTGCACCCGAAGCAGCTAGAATAGCTGCCCCAAGAGAAGTTGCTTCTTCTATTACATTTCTGGCACAGGTAATTCCCAAAACATCAGCATAGATCTGATTCCATAAATCTGACCGAGACCCACCCCCAGTTACTTTTAATTCTTTAGGGGAAATTCCAATATCCTT
>JAEOTL010000473.1 GCA_016839845.1 Promethearchaeota archaeon | reverse complement strand
GTTGAGAGCCCAAAGAAAATACCAATATTCTGCAAATTCTGTGGGATGAAACTAAATAAGACAGCGAAATTTTGCCCTCAGTGTGGTACGATTGTAAAAAATTCGTAACTCCATATTCACTTCCAATTTGACAAGGAGCTATTACCATCGAATTATCACCTAATTTAATGGGATCAATTATAGTACCTCGTTATTTAATACCAAATCATTTTCAGAGTTAACAAGTAACCTTTAAAATTTTAGTTATTTATCATAAATATCTACATTTAATTCAAAATGTAAAAACGAAATATAATAGTGAAAAAAATGAGTAAGACTAAGGAAGTACCTGTTCCTGATAAGGTTGAGGGTTTTACCCAAGTACGACTTGACGTTAATTTGACAGACGGGAAAATCAGTAAATCAACGCTTTCTAATGAATTTTGCCGTGATTGGATTGGTGGATATGGATTCGGTGCTAAAGTCCTCTGGGACGAGTGTCCTGCAGGAGTAGACCCATTAAGCCCTGAGAATGTGTTTGTGTATGCTCATGGACCATTTCCGGGAACGATATTACCTACAAGTTCAAAATATGGTGTTTTCGCTAAGTCACCATTAACCGGTCAATTTGGAATGGCAATATCTTCTGGATCTGTTGCTGCTCAAGCTCGACGTGCTGGAATCAACATGATAGTAGTTAAAGGTAAAGCTGCAGAACCAGTATATATGGTCGTTGATGACGATGATTATTATTTAACACCTTGTAAAGACACTTTATGGGGAAAGGGCTGCTGGGAAACTGAAGAACTCTTGAGAGAAGAATTTCAAGACCAACGCCTCGGAATAATGACAATCGGTCCTGGAGGAGAACGGGGTGGCTTTATGGGATGTATCACTAATGATAGAAACCGTCAAGCAGGTAGAACAGGGATGGGCGCAGTTATGGGCTCAAAAAACCTCAAGGCAATTGCGTTCAGAGGTACTAAAGGGATTAGTGTAGCTCAACCAGTTGAATTTTTCAAATTAGCTAAAAAGCTAATAAAAGTCGCAAATGGTCCTGCTACAGCTAAATACCGTGATTTAGGTACACCTGCAGGCATCACGAGCTACAACAAGCTTGGGATGATGCCTACATTCAACCACAGGGAAGGAACCTGGGATAAGATTGATGACGGAACTTTTACTGGTGATATTCTTAATCAAGATTGGGTTGTAAAAAAGGTCGCTTGTTCTCAATGCTCAATTGGATGTGATCATATTACAAAAGTACCTAAAGATCATCCACACTGGCCAAATCTTTATTCAAGCATCGATCAAGAATTATGCTATAGCTTCGGTAGTGCCTGCGGTAATTCTGATTGGCCATCTGTCTTTAAATGCGTTTCACTTACAGATGATTTAGGCATTGACGCTATCAGTGGTGGTGCTACTGCAGCAATGGCTTGTGAATGTTTCGAAGAAGGCATTATCACAAAAGAAGATTTAGGGTATGAACTACCTTTTGGATCAACTGTTAATCTCGTAAAGTTTACCGAAGAAATGATTATGGGAGAAGGATTTGCTGGTAAAATATTCGGAGACGGTGTCAGAGAAGCGGGAAAGCGACTAGAAGAAATGGGTAGGAAGAATGCAAGTTATTATGCAATGCATGTAAAAGGCTTAGAAATTCCTGCTTTTGATGTACATGGCATGAGCTCATTCGCAGTTGGTATGAGCGTTTCTGTTCGTGGCGCTTGTCATTTGAGGAACGGCTCATACGGTCTTGACGCCAAAGGAAAGTTTGATAGATTCGGATATGACAAACCGGTTGAGAGAGGAAAGTCCATTAAGGATTTGGAAGATATTTACGGCATTATCGACTCCTATATTGTATGCAAATTCACTCGAGGGATTTATGAAAATGATGCTGAGATGGCTAAAGTCTTTGAATTAACAACAGGAATTCCAGTGACAGAAAAATTTATACAACATAGAGGTGAAGCGATTGTCAATCTTTCAAAGGCTTTTAACGTTAGAGAAGGATGGACACGAGACATTGAAAGACCACCAGAGCGATTCTTCAAACAACCTCATACAAAAGGACCTGCGAAAGGAGTAGTCTTAAAAGAAGATGGCTATCAGAAAGTTTTAAGCGGGTATTATGAAGCACGAGGGTGGGATACTAAGACAGGAATTCCAACGGATGAAACACTTAAGAATCTAGGATTAGATTTCGTTATCGGTAAAATGAATCCAGCTGGAGGGAAAAAATAGATGTCAAAAGCAACGAAAAAACGTGGTGGGGTAATCCATCAATTTATTATTGTTGATCCTAACTTGTGTACGGGATGCGAAACATGCGAATCAGTGTGTTCCTTTGTTCACGATGGTGAATTTAATCCAATTAACACCAGAATTCACAGAGTCAGAATTGAACCCGTATTAAACGTGGCCTTAGCCTGTCAAAAATGTGACGATGCACCATGCGTGAGGAGTTGCCCAGAAAAGGCGTTAGAACAGAATAAAGAGACAGGCTCAATAATTGTTGATGATGAAAAGTGTAATGGATGTGCTTTCTGTATACGAGCATGCGATTTTGGTGTTCTTAATTTACACATTCAGTCTCAAAAAGCCCTTATTTGCGATCTCTGCGAAACTATGAAAGAAGATTATATCAATGAGGAACGGGGAGAAAAATATCCCGCTTGTATTGACTTATGCCCAAAAGAAGCGATATCATTAAAGGATGTTGAACAAATCGGCGAAGAAAAGCGTATTGACGCTGTTAAGCGACTTTTTGGCGATATTCTTTCTGAATCCGAAGGATAAATCTAAACTTTTTTTTATCTTTTTTTATTTTATTTATCAGAAATTAATTATCTTAGATTAAATTAGGAAATAGGGGAAAAATATTGGTTGAAATAAATGGATTTTGTAACGAGCAATTTGCTTCAGTTAAAGACGCCTTTGCTAAAAATTTTGACGAAGGATTAGATGTTGGAGCTTCGTTCGCAGCAACCGTAAATGGGAAGTTTGTTATAGACATGTGGGGAGGGTATCGTGATGCTGCTCAAACTGAACCTTGGGAAGAAGATACTATAGTCACAGTGTATTCAACAACAAAAATAATGACAGCAATATGCACACTAATGTGTGTTGATCGAGGATTGTTGGATCTTGATGCTCCTGTCGCAAAATATTGGCCAGAGTTTGCTCAAGCAGGGAAAGAGAAGATACCAGTAAAAAATCTTTTAAGTCATACATCAGGGCTTTCTGGATGGGAAAAACCAATTCAACCAGAAACGTTGTATGATTGGGAAAAATCTGTAAATATGTTGGCTGCTCAAGAGCCTTGGTGGGAACCGGGAACTAAAAGTGGTTATCATGCGGTCACCTTTGGTCATCTTTTAGGCGAGTTAGTTCGACGTGTTTCTGGTCGTACGATTGGAACTTTTTTTAAAGAAGAAGTAGCGAGTCCTCTTGGAGCAGATTTTCACATTGGACTTCCAGAAGACCAAGATTATCGTGTTGGTGAATTAATCCCACCCCCCCAAATGGATGAAAGTCAGGTAGGAGACTTCAAACCAAACCCTATCGCAATGAAAACGTTTGTAAGTGCTGCAGTTGATCCTAAAGATACTAAAACTCGTGAATGGCTTGGAGCTGAAGTTCCTGCTATAAATGGACAAGGAAATGCGCATTCTGTCGCTAGGATAGCATCAGCTTTGGCATGTGGTGGTGAAGTTGATGGTGTTCGTTTAATGTCCTTAGATACCATTGAAAAAGCGTTAGAAGAACAATCATATGGAACTGATTTGGTTCTGATGGTACCGATCCGTTTTGGTTTAGGGTTCGGACTACAAAATAAAGAATTCCCATTGGGACCAAATGAACGTGTTCTATATTGGGGAGGATGGGGTGGTTCAACCTGTATAATGGATCTTGATGCTAAGGTTAGCATCGTTTACGTTATGAATAAGATGGTACAAACACTTACAGCTGATCCACGAAGTGCAAGACCTATAAAAGCATTCTATGATTCTTTATAATTAATCTAAAAAAGCGGATAAATTATTGGATTATGGTTCTAGATGATTATTTTGGTCCAGCTGTTATTGATATGGACGAAGTAAGAAAAAAACCTATAGAACATCGATTTGTGCATGGATCTTTTCAAAATACTCACACTCGCTTCATTCTATGCTTTCCCAAAGATGATAACTATGGAGGGCGCTTTATTCAGCACTTACAAGGGGGTTTAGGGGGAAATGAATATACAGGTTATTACAGTGGAGGTCTTTATCTCGCACTTAGGAATAATGCGTACTATGTTGAATCAAATCAGGGGCATACTGGTGATTTGTCGGTATTACGTAATCGTGGTTCAGTATTCGATTGGGGAGCAAGTGTGGCAACAGCTCAATATGGTCGAGAGTTTGCCAAGAAGATGTATGGGGAAGAACCTCATCACGGGTATCTCTATGGTGGTAGTGGAGGAGGGTATAGATGTATCAAATGTGCAGAAGCTCCAGTTAAAGCGTGGGATGCGTTTATGCCAATGATCATGTCATATCCCAGTTTTTTTACATTTTATGATTCTTTAATTGCATTAACGGTTCTAATCTTAGGAGATAAAATTAAAGATGTTGTAGATGCTACTGATCCTGGGGGGAGTGGAGATCCTATTGGCACCTTGGATACTAATTTACAGAAGGAAGCTTTAGCAAGACTCTACAAATCAGGATTTCCCCGAGGAGCAGAAGCACAACTAGGTCCAAACCCGTTCTGGCCATATGCAATGCAAATTCTTCCTGATCCAAAACATTGGGATACATTTTGGGAAGAACCTGGATTTGAAGGACATGACCAAGATCCTACTGTAAAAGCTCTACTTATAAAAGAAGATGTTGAAGTAGAAGAAGTACTTACCTTAAATCAAATTCGATCTTTGATTGTAGAAAACCAATTAGATGAGGGGTTATTAGATGATCTTCGGTTCTCAAACGAGGATAACGTTGGGATTAGGGTAAAATATGAAAACCCAGGAAGATATGTGGGTTGTACAATGAAGTTACCTAATGGGCGTAAAATGTACTGCACCCATAATATAGATAACGTTTTAGTTGCCTTATTTTCTCGGCACAGACTCGATGATGTAGAGATAGGGGCCAAAATACATATTGATAATCGCCGACTTGTAGCATTTAGTCATCATCATCGACATTTTGTTAGTAGTCGATATCCAGAAATGAATCAATTCTTTGTTGATGGTATCCCCATTTACAAACCATCCTCTCGTTCACTAGACTATATTCCAGTGCCCTCTGGAAATTTCCAGGGAAAAATGATTATTCTCCAAAATGCACAAGACTGTGATGCATGTCCTAGCAATGCTCGCGCTTATATCAGATCCGTGAAAGATCGATTAGTAGATAATTTAGATGAGTATTTTCGTATCTACTGGACTGAAAATGCATGTCATATTCAACCAGTAACCTCTGCTGAATCAACTAGGTATATTCGATGGGGTACTATAGTCTCTCAGGCAATGAATGATCTTATTAAATGGATAGAGGAAGGTACATCACCACCACCCAGTACCAATTATACATTTGATGTTGATTCAGCCCTTCAGCTTCCAATGGACGCCACTGAAAGGAAGGGCATTCAACCGACTGTCAATTTGAGGATTAATGGTAAAAAAAGTGTTCTAGTAAAAGTTAAGGAAACAATAGTACTAAACGGCGAAGCAGAAGCACCACCGAATATTGGTTACTTTATAAGGATAGCATGGGATTTTGATGGCTCAGGTACATTTATACATAAAGAAGAACTAAGTGGAACCGAAAGTAAAATAAAATCAACTATTTCGCATGAATTTAGTAAACCTGGGACTTATTTTGTGACTTTCCGAGTAACTATAGAGCGTAATGGTGATAAGAAAGATATAATACATCACATAATAAATCAATCTCGAGTTCGAGTGATAGTATCATAAAAGACAAGACTAAATCGCATTGAGATCAAAATGTAAATACTGCTCAAATTGATAAAAATGCCGATATTATTATTCAAAATAGATATTTTGAGTAAAAAATTTTATCTGAAATTCGTCATTTTATATTTTTTCATGAAATGTAAATAAAAAAAATTATGCAAAATATCAGATTTTAGTCGGATTGGACTAAAATTTCATAATAAATTAATTTTAATACCATAAACAATTTACAATATCAAACACCATTCTTAGAATAACTAAGAATTGAGTCAATATACACATCATATATGGTTAAAAATTAGGAGGTTAGGTTAACCTAAGGTGAAATATTTGTCTGGAAAACAGACCAAAGAAAGTAACGAAGCTGAAAAATCAATAGTCGGTGTGTTTGTGTGTCGGTGAGGTATTAATATCGCAGGAATACTGGACGTTCCAGGAATCGTTGAAGAATTAAATAAACTTGAAGGCGTAAAAGCATTTGAATATCTTAGTATGTGAACTGAAGGCGGATCTGGCTATATAAAAGAACAAATCGTTGAAAATAAATTAGAAAGAATCGTTGTCGCAGCATGTACTCCTAAAACCCATCAACCAGTCTTTCATGCAATCTTATCAGAAGCGGGGATCCCTCCACGATATTTAGAATTCGTCAACATCAGAGAGCATTGTAGTTTTGTTCACCAAGCTCTAGATGTCCGAGATAAAGCTAATAAAAAAGCGATTGAACTTATCAGAGCGGGAATTTCTAGATCACGATTGCTTGAAGATGTACCTACTAAAACAGTTCCCGTTAATCCAGTAGCTTTGGTTATTGGCGGGGGAATTGCAGGTTTATCTGCCGCAGTCGATCTTGGTGATGCAGGCTACAAAGTATATCTCGTGGAAAAGAATACTACTATTGGAGGAAGAATGTCGCAACTTGACAGGACTTTCCCAACGGATGATTGCTCCATCTGAATTCTCGGCCCGAAGATGTTAGAAACAAATCGTCATCCTAATATCGAAATTTTATCCTACAGTGAAGTTGTTAATGTAGATGGTTACATCGGGAATTTTCGAGTACAGGTAAAAAGAAAAGCCCGTTTTGTTCTTGAAGATAAATGTACTGGGTGTGGAACGTGTACAGAAGTCTGTCCAGTGTACACTAGTAATTACTTCGATGAACATTTATCTGCTCGGAAGGCAATTGGCATTGCTTTTGCTCAAGCTGTACCAGCAGTGTCTCAACTCGATAGAGATATTTGCGTAGAATGTTTTGCTTGTGTTGATGCTTGTGAACAATCAGCAATCGATTTTAGCCAACAAGATGAAATTATAGAGCTCGATATAGGAACAATAATAGTTGCTACAGGTTGGGACCTCTACGAAGGTGACGATTATGGTTATGGTATCTTTGATAACGTTATTAACCAAATAGAACTTGAGAGAATTCTTGCTCCAAATGGTCCTACGTTTGGTCACTTAAAACGACCATCTGACGGAAAGCGACCCTCGAAGATATTGTTTATCAATTGCGTTGGTTCAAGAGACATTAATAAAAACGCTCATTGTAGTGTTATTTGTTGCAATTTATCTCTTAAGAATTCAAAGCTTATCAAATCAGAATATCCAGATTCCGAGATTGTTGTCAATTACATCGATATGAGATGTGCTGGAAAAGACTATGAAGAATATTACAGAAGATCTCGTGATGCGGGAATTTTGTTTGTTAAAGGACTCGTTGGAAGCATAAAAGAAGACCCCTTGACGAAAAACCTAATTGTTCAATATGAACCTGTAGGAACTGATTCGGTCGTCACGATGGAAGTTCACATGGTTGTATTATCACCAGCATCTCTCCCATCAAAAGGAACTCGAGAAATTGCCAGAGTACTAAATATGGAGAAAAGTCCAGATGGATTCTTAAAAGAATTCCATGCTCGTCTTGATCCAATTAGTACGAAAGTAATGGGAATCTACCTTGCAGGCTCTGCTCAAGGCCAGAAAGAAATCGACAAGGCAGTAAGTCAAGCAAAAGGAGCAGCATCTACAGCAGGAATACCTATGGGTAAAGGAGAATACACTATGGAATTAATACGTGCTACCCCTTCAGATGAAAGGTGCGCTAAGTGTTACAAATGCATAGAATCATGCCCATATAGTGCGATTTCCGTAAACGAGACAGGGAATATTGTCGTGGATTTAATTAAATGTCGTGGATGTGGAACTTGTGCTGCTATTTGCCCATCAAAGGCAATTGAATTAACCTATTTCAGAGATGATCAATTTATGGCATTAGTAGACGAATTACTACCAATGGGGGAATAGAGAGGTGTCTAAAATGGCAGAAGAAAACGATATTAAGATCATTGTATATGCTTGCTGGAAATGAGGATACGGTTCTGCAGATATGGCAGGAACTATTCGTGCCCAATATCCGGAATCAATTCGTAATGTGTTAGTCCCATGCACTGGACGTGTTGGCTCTGACTTAATTATGCGAGCATTTGGAAGGGGAGCTGACGGAGTAGTCATAAACGCTTGATACCCAGGAGAGTGTGACTATGAGACTGGAAACTACCATGCATATCGCCAAGTCGAATACACAAAAGAAATTCTGAAGGCCGTCGGAGTCAGTCCAGAACGGATTAGAATTATTTACTGTACCGCAGCTGAAGGTCAAAAATTTCAAAAAGACGCGACAGAAATAGACGGGATTATTCGCAAATTAGGACCAAGTCCGCTACGACCAAAAGGCGACACACCGAAAAAAGGAAAAGCTGATGCGAAAGCAAAGGCTTAAAAATTTAATGTGTTTACTGATGAAGCTGAGCTAAAAAAACGAGAGCTCAGTTGAGGAAATGGGTGCACCATATGACACATAAAAGGTTTTAAAACAAAAAATTAATAGAAGTTTTAGAAAATAATACAAAAATATTTGAAATAAGTATTTGACAATTTATTGCAAAAAGGAGTTTGTAATTTTTCAAGTAACAAAATATAGAGTTGAAACACATGGATGCAATGGCAGAATATCTAATTAAAAGTGAAGACTTCTCCAAAATTCTAAAAGCGTTGTTGAAGGAAAAGGTAGTCAATAAGATTATCGGTGCTCAGCTAAGAGTTGATAAAAAATCGGGAAATCCAGACAGATTTACAGTTCAACCGAAATTAGTAGAAAAAGAAGAGGATCTTGGTTACTTTCCGTTGTTTCCTCTGATGGCATTTGGATATGCAAGAACTGATTCTGCTTCCAAATATCTACATAAATCTGTTGCTGGTGCGATGAACGAAAAAGTAGGCCTAATCGCACGTCCCTGTGATACACGAGCAATAATAGAATTAGCAAAAATTAGGCAAATTAAGTTAGATAATCTCTTTATTATTGGCATTGAAGATAGAGGCATGCTTCCGAAAGCAGGACGAGAAATGAGGTCGATTAAAGACGTTGATGCAACCAAAATCGTTAAGGAAAAAGTAGGAGATTCGGGTCTCATTGTTAAAATGGAGGATGGGAATACGAAAGAACTTAATTTAACAGTTTCTGAAAATTGTTTAAGATGTTATCGCAAGATCCCTGTAATTGCTGATCTTACAATAAGTGATCTAGGAATTCCGATTGATTCTGAGGAGATAATTTTAAAGGCGTACTCTGATAAGGGAATAGAATTACTGGAGAAATCAGGAGTCACTACAAAGGCATTACCCGCTGATATTAAGAAAGTTCATGAAGATAAGTTTACCAGTATCATTGAGAATGCTAAAGAGAAGCGAGTAAAGGATTTGGAAGAATGGGATAAACTTTCTCAAGAAGAAAAAATAGCAGAACTACTCAAATGTACTATGTGTAATACATGTATTAGAGGTTGTCCCGTATGCTACTGTGTTGACTGCATATTACAGAAGAAAAGAAAGGATAAAACGATAGATAAGGTAACGTATCAACTAACACGAATTGCACATGATGCTGACAGATGTGTGGAATGTGGAAACTGTGACAACAATTGTCCTCAAAATTTACCTCTTTCGCTTTATTTCCAGTCGCTTAACGATGCGTTTAAAGAAAAATTTGATTACGATGCAGGAATGTCTATAGAAGACACCCCATTTCGGTCTGGAAAAGCAATATCCGAGATGGAATTGGAAAAAACTTAATTTTTTTTCTTTCATTTTTTATTATTACCACTCAGTATAGTCGCTATTTTTAGTTATGAAATCTCTAATATGAGAGATTTTTAATTATCAGATGTTACCTATACGTCCTGTTCTGACTGAATGAGACCTGTAGTCTTTAAACTAGAAAGATTGAAATGAAATTCCTTTGAAATTAGGATGGGAAGGTAAATTCCTCGTTTGAATATACTGAAAATTCAATGAAAAAAGATTACAGAATAGCCTAGGCATGCTCCTATTAAAAATGTCTCTATGCTTATAGAAAAGATTTTTCTAAAATATTTTCAAGTTCTTTCGATCTTTTTTCAATTTCCCCAGACTTTTCTTTTTGATGGTTCTCTATAAAATTTTTCAACAACCTATTCTTCAAATCAATTAATTTAATTATTTTTTTAATATCTTCTGTTACATAAACAGTGTAAGGGGGTTTTTTGCTTTCACCAACACTAGGGACGGTGATCAGTTGATTTCTTATCAATTTTATCATCAGATTATAAAAATTATTATCAGGAAATTTTGTAGAATACCATTCTCTTAGTTTTTCTAAACTAATCGGTCCAAAAGATAAAAATTGCAAAGTCATAAGAACATTTTTTTTTTCTATGAGAGAAGTAATATTTTCTTTTACAATTTTTTCTTGAATCACCTCTGATATTGCTTTATAAAACTCCTCTACCCAAGATCTAATAACTAATGAATTATCATCTATAATCTTCCTATTTTTTTGACTTTTATAATATGTTCCATCCTTAATGTAAAACCCTTTAAAAATATCTTCTTGATTTTTTAGCCATTCCGAAAATTCGATACACAGAGTTAATATCACTTTTTCAGTTTCAATTGAAACCCTTTCGTCAAAAATAGCTGAAAGTAATAGAGTTTCTTTACGTCCTCGAGCCCAAGATGAATTAATTTCAAAATGGTAGTTTAATGAGAAATATTTATCGAATGAGTAAGTCACATATCCTTCACTTAGAATAAGATCCATGATACTTGAAATTGCATCGACCAATTCTTCTTCTATATAGATAATTGGATAAGATTCAAAAATTGAGGGACCAATTTTTGTATCAAAAAACGATAAAACGATAAAAAAATCCATATTGAATCGCCAATATTATTACAATACCGACTTAAATTTATATTTTTCCAATTTTCTTAACTGATTAGCTGTCCTTAAAACTTCCCACTCCTTATTTTAGGAACTCTTTTGGAATTTGAACAGCAAATGTACATAATAGCCCACCTGTAAGAGGGGTCTCAATTGGTACTACATTCGTAGGTTGATCAAATATTATATCCCAGTATT
>JAEOTL010000057.1 GCA_016839845.1 Promethearchaeota archaeon | reverse complement strand
CGAGGTATGACCCGTTTTGAAGATAAAAATCAATATAATACAAGTAAGTCAAATAATATTGCTATTGTTAATCAAGAGTTATGTAAAGGATGCGGGCTCTGTACCACGAGATGCTTTTTTAAAGCTATAACCTTGGAAGATGAGAAGGCACGTGTAGATGCAAAAAAATGCTATGGATGTGGAGTTTGTGCTGTAACTTGTCCAACAGAAGCAATTAAACTCCATCGTGAAGAACGTTCAAAAATACCTGCCTCTTATAAAGAACTATCGGAGAAAGTATATCAAGAAAATAGAACTTAACTATGACGATTAACAAAGAATGGTTTATAGAAAAAATCCAGAAATTTTTGGCTGAAGATGATGCTAATAAAATGGTCGGTGTAGATGGAAGTCCAATTTATCGCCAAGATGTATTAGTTGGCTTTGTTTCTGGAGATGATCCTATTTTTGAAGAATATAAATCTGAAATTATAGGAAGCTTTCACATGACTCCACGGGAGGCTTTAGAGAATTATTGTAAAAAGAAGAAGTTGGATATTTCCCCAAAAAACCTTTCAGTTGTAGCTTATATCTTACCATTTAATCAAGAAACGAGAAAAGAAAATCTTGAATATTCAAAAGAATGGCCTTCAGAGCGATGGGCTCATTCAAGACTTTATGGTGAGAGATGCAATGTCGCTTTACAACAATTCCTTATCGATGAATTAGAAAAAGAAGGAATTTTTGCGTTATCTCCTATGATGCATACATTTATGTGGAAAATTCTTAGGAAGCATGAGAATGGTGTCTGGGCCTCGAGATGGAGTCATAGACACATGTGTTTTGCGGCGGGACTTGGATCTTTCGGACTTTCAGATGGATTTATGAATGAAAAAGGAGTTGCCATGCGTTGTGGTAGCCTTATAGTTGCCTATGAGCTTCCATCCGATGCTGATAAACGCCCATCTGATCCATATGCATATTGTATAAAATGTGGAAAATGTATTCAAAGATGTCCTGTCGGAGCCATATCATTTGAAGCTGGACATGATAAACAGAAATGCTCTGAAATGGTCATGAGTACCATACCATATATTAAAAAGCACTATGATATCCCTATTTATTCTTGCGGATTATGTCAAGTAGGTGTCCCTTGTCAAGATGAGATGCCAGAATAATTAAAGAAAAAGATTAAGAAAAATAAAGAGAAAAAATTATTTGAGGAAAAATTAAAATTTAATTAAGAAAACCGAATAAGAAAGAAGTTATATTATAAAATTATAAAAAATGAATAAAAAGATGAAAAAATGATGAAAATAAATTAAGAAGGCGAATAAAACATGTCAGATGAAATAGAACCAACCTATATAGGAAAAAATGAAGGGTTAGTATTCATTGTACCAAAAGAACTTTTTGGAATGAAAATGGATAAAAAAATAGATCCTGAAATAGCGAAAGAATTTAGTGGTTACATAAAGGATACTTTTAAGGGATTTCAAATTGCTAATAAATCAAAATTAGGCAATGAAAATAACACTAAAACTGAAACCTCTCCTGAATTTTGGAAAGACTTTGAAAAAAAAGCAAAAGAATTAGGGGTTGATCTTATAGGTTATACTCCTGTTAATGAAAATTATATTTTTAAAAACCTAAAAATTTATGGGAAGAATGCTATTGTTCTCGGCCAAGAAATGATCTGGGAAAGAATTAAAACTGCCCCTAGTGTTCATTGTGGCTTAGAAGCCTTTAGAGTATATAAAGAATTAGGAGACAGCGTTATTGAATTAACCAATTACTTGAAGGAACAAGGATATAAAAGTGAAGCGCATCATCCTTTTGGTGGAAAACTCTTATTTACTTACCACGCAGTTGCTGCGGGTCTTGGTGCAGTGGGAATGAATGGCTTAGTAATAACTCCTGAATTCGGCCCTCGGCAAAGATGGGGGATTATTACCACCGATGCAGATGTTCCTGAGGTATCAGAAGAAAGACTTAAGGAAATGGAAACTTTTTGTAATAAATGTGGGAATTGCATAAAGAATTGTAAAGGTGGAGCCCCCTTGGAAAACCCTACTGAAAAAGTAACAGGTTCTGGAATTATTACTCGCATAGATCGCTCAAAATGTGCTCATAGTCTGGTTCATAATAATTATTGTTCAGTTTGTTTAAAAGTATGTAGCTTAGGACATCCTAAAAAATAAAACAAAAAGACAAAAATTAGTAGGGAGGAATTAAAATGCCTAAAAAAATGAATGTCTTGTTCATAATTACGGATCAGCACCGAGCTGATCATATGAGCTGTGCTGGAAATCCCGTCGTGAAGACTCCTAATCTTGATAGATTGGCTCAGGAAGGGATTAGGTTTACGAATGCGTTTTGTGCTAATCCCATGTGTATGCCAAACAGGGCCTCAATATTTACGGGTGTTTACCCTAATGTTCATGGAGTTAGAAGCAATGGAATTAATTTACCAGATACAGTTGAGACGTTTGTTGAAACAATGCGAAAGAGAGGATATATAACTTATAATGTAGGTAAAGTGCATCTTCAGTTTTTTATTCCCCCTTATAAGCATACAACTAAATCTTACGAGATGATTGGAAGGTGGATGCATCCAAAAACGGCTCAAGAGGCTCGAAATGAGTTTCCTAAACCTTATTATGGATTCGAAGAATGTGATATTGTTTTAGGTCATGGTGATTTATGTGGTGGACATTATTTAGATTGGTTAGAAGAATTACGTCCAGGAGCAACAAAATGGATGCGTAAAAGATTAACATTAGAATTTTTCAACAAGGTTTATTATGAAAGTGATATGCCTGTCGAACAGTATCCAACCACATATTGTCAAGAAAAAGCAATTAATTTCTTAGAAAGGCATTCAAAAGGAGAATTTGGAGATAATCCTTTCTTTTTATGTTGTTCTATTCCCGATCCTCATCATCCAGTATGCCCTCCGGCTGAATATAAAGAGATGTATAAAACTGAGGATATTGATTTACCTTCTACATTTTCAGATGAAAATATACCAAACCATAAATTTCTAGGACCCCTCATAACAAATCCCGTTTTTCGAGGAGCTCTACTCCGTAAATCTGATGAAACAGAAGTTAAAGAGTTTACACGTTTAACATATGGAGCAGTCTCATTAATTGATCATGCAATCGGAGAAATTCTTGCTAGTTTAGAAAAGCTTGGATATGCAGACAATACAATTATTGTTTACACAAGTGATCATGGAGATTTAATGGGAGATCATGGTAT